>USBH01000049.1 GCA_900552925.1 uncultured Oscillospiraceae bacterium | reverse complement strand
GGTGACGGCCGCCGTGACGCTGTTGAAGCGGTTGAGGATCCACTTGTCGCTCGTGTACAGCTTTTCAGGCAGCGCGCAGCCGATGTCTTTGCCCTCGATGTTCATCAGGATAAAGCGTGCGGCGTTCCAGATCTTGTTCGCAAAGTTGCGCGACGCGGCGACCTTCTCCTCCGAGAAGCGCATGTCGTTTCCGGGGCTGTTGCCCGTGACGAGCGTGAAGCGCAGCGCGTCCGCGCCGTACTCGGCGATGATGTCGAGCGGGTCGACGCCGTTGCCGAGCGACTTCGACATCTTGCGGCCCTGCGCGTCGCGGATCAGGCCGTGGAAGAACACGGTCTTGAACGGGATCTCGCCCATGTGCTCGAGGCCCGAGAAGATCATGCGCGCGACCCAGAAGAAGATGATGTCGTAGCCCGTGACGAGCGTGTCGGTCGGGTAGAAATACTCGAGCTCCGGCGTCTTTTCCGGCCAGCCGAGCGTGGAGAACGGCCACAGCGCCGAGGAGAACCACGTGTCGAGCGTGTCCTCGTCGCGCTTCAGGTGCGTGCCGCCGCACTTCGGGCAGACCTTCGGCTCCGTCTCGGAGACGATCGTCTCGCCGCAGTCGCAGTACCATGCGGGAATCTGGTGGCCCCACCAGAGCTGGCGCGAGATGCACCAGTCCTTGATGTTCTCCATCCAGTTGTAATAGATCTTGTCCATGCGGTCCGGGATGAAGCGGATCTCGCCGTTCTTCACGACGTCCACAGCCGGCTTCGCAAGCGGCTCCATCCGGACAAACCACTGCGTCGAAACGCGCGGCTCGACGACCGTGCCGCAGCGGTAGCAGGTGCCAACGTTGTGCTTGATCGGCTCGATCTTGATCAGGTATCCGCCCTCGTTGAGATCCTTGACGATCTGCTTTCTCGCCTCGAGCGCCGGCATACCCGCATATTTGCCGCCGTTTTCGTTGATGACGCCGCCGTCGTCCATGATGTTGATGACCGGCAGCTTGTGGCGCAGGCCGACCTCGAAGTCGTTCGGGTCGTGCGCCGGCGTGATCTTCACGACGCCGGTGCCGAAGTCCTGCTCGACGTACGTATCCGCGATGATCGGGATTTCCTTATTGACGAGCGGCAGAATGACCGTCTTGCCGACAAGCGCCTTGTAGCGCTCGTCGTCCGGGTGCACGGCCACGGCGGTATCGCCGAGCATCGTCTCCGGACGCGTCGTCGCGAGCTCTATGTAGCCCGTGCCGTCGCTGAGCGGGTAGCGCAGGTGCCAGAACGAGCCTTCCTTCTCCTCAAACTCGACCTCCGCGTCGGAGATCGAGGTCTTGCAGTGCGGGCACCAGTTGATGATGCGCTCGCCGCGGTAGATCAGGCCCTTGTCGTACAGCTTCTTGAACACGTGGTTGACGGCCTTGTTGCAGCCCTCGTCCATCGTGAAGCGCAGGCGGTCCCAGTCGCAGGAAGAACCGAGCTTCTTGAGCTGCTCGACGATGCGGCCGCCGTACTGGTCCTTCCAGGCCCAGGCGCGCTCGAGGAACTTCTCGCGGCCGATTTCCTCCTTCGTGACGCCCTCCTTGCGCATCGCTTCGACGATTTTCGCCTCCGTCGCAATCGACGCGTGGTCGGTGCCCGGCAGCCACAGGGCCGAGTAGCCCTGCATTCTGCGCCAGCGGATCAGCGTGTCCTGCAGCGTCTCGTCCATCGCGTGGCCGAGGTGCAGCTGGCCCGTGATGTTCGGGGGCGGGATGACGATCGTATACGGTTTCTTTTTCGGGTCGACTTCGGCGTGGAAATACTTTCCCTTCATCCAGAAGTCATAGATGCGGTCTTCGACCTCTTTCGGCTCGTAAGCCTTTGCAAGCTCTTTGGACACCCTGCTTATCCCTCCGTTATATCAATTCAAATAGAGTCCTTTTCTGAATTTTCATTATCGCATTCACGCGGCTTTTTGTCAAGTGCGCGGCCCCCGGATGCGCCGCACTTTTCTCCGCTTTAAAAGAAAAAGGGCGGGCAAAACGCCCGCCCTCCAGCCTGTGCGGAAATCGAACCGTGTAAAATCAATAGGAACAACGAACTTCAGAAGATAGAGCAGCAGCAAATGCGCCGGATAAATCGCGTAGAACAACCATTTGTGGTATCCCCTGCCCTTTTGTCCATTGTAAAAGGCCAGCAGCGCTACGCCGACGAGCGCGCCGATCGTATCCGTAAACGTATAAATGGACAGGCTGCGTGGATCCATCCACGCAAACAGGTGCTCGCCCCCGGAAAACTGCGCGTAGAACATGTAGAATATCACGGCCATAATCCCCAATAGGGCGATTTGAAGCCGCCTGTTCCCGTATGAAAAATAAGGCAGGAGGACAAAAAGAACGCCTAAGCCGCCGTAATCGGTGCCGAGGAATTCGGCCGTCACAACCAGACAGAAGATGAATACAAAAGAAGCCCACGCCATCCCGATGCTGCGGAAAAACGCATAGAGCCGGCAGCAGACCGCACCGATCAGAAGGGTAAAAAACACATTGTGAAACGCAAAGACAGGGAAATTGAACGTCATATCGTTCAGCGCCAGATTGTACGGAACTTCCGAAATCACGGCAAACAGTGCAAGGCGGAGCAGATAGCGCTTTGGGCTGCGCGTAACCCTGCACCCCTGCGCAATGCCGAATGCAAAAATCGGAAACGCGATTCGCCCCACAGCAGGCAGCAATCTGTGAATCATGTAAGAGGTTTTGATGTCCATCCCCAATTGCTCGATATAGAAAATCTGGGGAAAAAGCACTTTGCTCGTGTGGTCGATGATCATGGAGATTATCGCGATCCACTTCAGCTGGTTCCATGTCAGCTGGAATCCCGTTTTTCTCAATTCGGCTGAGCCTTCCATAGTTTTCCCCTCCTTTATGGAAGATAATAAACGGACCTGCAGATGCGCGCAAAGCACCTGCAGGTCCTCTGAAAATCACAGCATCAGGTCGCGGATGTACTTGATCGTGTACTTGACGCCCTTTTCACCCTTTTCGCCCTGCCAGGTCGCGGAATGCGGCTCGATCGCGAGGTAGCCGTCATAGCCGTACTTGTACAGGATCGAGAAGAAGGCGCGCCAGTTGATCGAGTCGATGCCGGCCGGCGGGTTGTCGTACCAGCGGCTGTTCTCCTTGAACGTTTCCTTGAATTCGTCGGCAAGCTCCGGGTGGCGGGAAAGGATCTCGCGGATCTTCCAGTTCTCCGGCTCGCTCGACGCGCCGCCCTGAATGACGCCCTTGATGTGGCAGTACTGGAAACGGTCGCCCCAGCCGAGGCCCTCTTCCAGATACGCGCCCTTGTCGCCGCCGTGCACGAAGCTGTGCGAAGGATCGTACTTGATGCCGAGGCCCGGCACCTCGTCGAGCACGAGCTTCCACTGCTCCGGCGTGCGGATGTAGTTGCCGCCCATCATGCAGTTGACGATCGCGCACTGCATGTTGCACGCCTTGGCATACGCGACGATCTGGTTCAGCACCTTGATCGCGGCCGTGATGTTCTTGTAGTAGGTCAGCTGCGGCACGTACGCCACGCTGCACAGGTAGTGCTTCGCGCCGAGCGCCGCACCGAAGTCGATGGCCTTTTTGACCTCGCTCCACTCCGCCTCGATCACCTCGCCGTTTTCGTCGAGGATGCGGCTAGCCCAGCGGCCGACCGCGCCGACCTCGACGCCGGTGGCCTGCATCGCCGCCTGGATCTCGCCGAGCTTCGGCGTGATCTCGTCGAGCGGCTTGCCCCAGAAATCGCTCGGGTTCAGGTCGAACTCGACGAAATCGAGGCCGAGCTCCTTGGCGTGCACGAGGGTCTTCCCCTCCGGAGAACCGATGATACCTAATTTCATACCGTATTTTCCTTTCCTTTGCTTATGTTTCCGCCGGTACGGGCTGCAACGCTCCGCGCCGGCGGTCAGATACCTGTTTATTCCGCCCAGTTCACGCCGAGCGCGCGCAGCGCGGCATCCGCCTGCGTCTTGGATTCCACCGTGATCGCCTGCATGCCGAAAGCGCGCGCCGCTTCCGTGTTTTCCGGCCTGTCGTCGAGGAACACGGCGTTTTCGGGAACGATGCCGAACCGCGTGCAGAGCGCTTCGTAGATCGCCCGGTCGGGCTTGACGAGCTTGACCTCGTAGGAGATCAGCGCGCCGTCCGCATACTGCAAAAACGTAAAGCCGGGCTTCGCGCGGTTATAGCTGAAGTCGCCGAAGTTCGAGAGGATGTACACCCTGTAGCCCGCGTTGCGCAGGCCGCGCAGCCACGCGTCCGCATACGGATACGTCGTGACGAACGTGTGGTTTTCCCGCACGATGCGCTCGACCTCCTTTGCGTGCTGCGGCGCATTCCGCGCGAGCAGCTCGACCATTTCCGCTTCGCTCAGCGCGCCGCGGTCCATTTCAAGCCACTGCGGGCTGCGCACCGTGGCGTCCGCCAGCGTATCGACGAGCGCCTCGCCGAACATCTCGGTGAAATTTTTGCGCCAGTGCCATTCGGCAAGCACATTGCCGATATCAAAAACAACCGTATCAATCATTGTGGAATCCCTCTGCTGTTCAGAATCAGCCGAACGCCGCCTGGTTCATGACCGGGCTTGCGCGCTTTTCCATGTTCGGGAAGCGGTGCTCGAGCGCCGCCAGCGAGATCTCGACGTCCTCGTGGACCTCGTCCGCGCTGAACGCGCCGACCGTCACCATGTCGCAGGGACGCAGGACGTTCCAGTTGAAGGTGAGACCGACGTACGGCGTGACGCGGCCGGCCGCCATCGACTTGATGTTCATGACCGGCTTCTTCGCGTTCTGGATGATCGAGGCGACCGTCTCGATCTCGACCTGCATCAGGAAGCCGACGCAGTTGAAGATCTGGATGTACGTCTCGATGTCGTAGCCGTTCTGGTCGGTGTATGTGATCATCTCCGGCATGTGGGCGGAAAGGCCCGGGATCAGGCCGGCGTCGCGGATCATCTTTGTGTAGTCGTCGAGGCGGTCGATGATGCCCTTGTTCTTGTTGACGAGCTGCTCCGCGCTCGCGTGGTGGATGAGGCAGAAGTCGCAGCCGTTCGCAGCGCTCTGCTTGATGCGCGCTTCCGCCTCGCGGCGCGCGGCCGGGTTGTCGTCCACGTTGATCTGCGGCGTGTCGATCAGGATGAACTTCTTGCCGAGCTTATCCTCCGCATAGCGGATCGCATGGACGATCTTCTCGTCCATCGGCGCCATGACCGTGTCGATGCCGTACTGCATGTACGCCTCGAACACCGGGAAGAACGCCTCGTCCGAATTGTAGCGATTCTTGATCGAGCGGTCGGCCGAGGGCGTGCGGTGGCTCCAGCCAAGCAGCCAGTTCGTGCCGATCAGCATTCTGGAAACGGATTTACCGCCCACTACGGTTCTTGGAAATTGCTTTTCCATCATACAAACTCCTTACATCGATGTATTTGTTAGAATGTATTTCAAAGTCTTTCGACCTGAAACCGATTTTGCCTGCGCTCACTTTCCGTTTTCGGGCTTGCGGAGCGCATCGAGAAGCGGGGCTGCGCCGCTGAAGCGCATCTGCTGCTCGAGCCACCACTTGGCGTTGGAGCCGGCATACAGCTCCGTATGGCCGTCGTTCTGCACCTCAATGATGCCGCCCGGCTTGAATTCAAAGTTTTTCGGATCGTTCACGGCTGCTCCCCTCCTTGTTTATCTGCCGCTTTTTTCAATGGCGATCTGTCCTGTGCGGACGATCTCGCGGATGCCGTACGGGCGGAGCATATCGATGAAATTCTCGATTTTCTCCGTCTCGCCCGCGATCTTGTAGGTGACGAGCCCGGGCGCTATGTCCACGGCCTCCGCGCCGACGAGCTTTGCGATCTGCATCATGCCCTCGATGCGTTCCGGCTCGACCTGCACCTTGACGAGCGCAAGCCCGCAGGAGACAAACTCGCCCGGCAGGCCGAGGTTGCGCACCTTGATGACCGGGATGATCTTGTTGAGCTGCTTTTCCACCTGCTCGAGCGTGTGCTCGTCCCCGTTGACCACAATCGTGATGCAGGAGACGGTCTCGTCATGCGCAGGCCCCACGGCAAGGCTGTGGATATTGAAGCCGCGCCGCGAAAAGAGCCCGACCACCTTCGAGAGCACGCCGGGCTGGTTCTCCACCAGCACCGACAGCGTATATCTGTTCATCGGAATCCTCTCCTTCCCGTCAGACCGTCGGCGTATCGGGGTCGGTGCGGCAGACGAGCACGAACGGCCCTTTCGCCGCAAGCATCTCCGCCGCATAACGCTCGGCCTCCGCGTTGCTCGCCGCAAGCCGGGCCGGGATGCCGTACGCGCCGCACAGCGCCACAAAGTCCGGGTTGCCGCCGCCCAGGTACGTGCCGCAGTGGCGGCCGCCGTACTGCTTATCCTGCAGCTCGCGCACCATGCCGAGGCGCGCGTTATCGAACACAATGATCTTGAGCGCCACGTGGCTCTGGCAGACCGTGCCGAGCTCGCACATGCTCATCTGGAACGCGCCGTCGCCGCAGACGGAGACGACCTGCCGGCGCGGCTTCGCGATCGCGGCGCCGAGCCCGGCCGGGAGCGAATAGCCCATCGTGCCGAGGCCGCCGCTCGTCAAAAAGCGGCCCTCGCGCTGGGTGAAGTTGATCGCCGCCCAGATCTGGCTCTGGCCGGGGTCGGCGACGAGGATCGCATCCTCCTGCATCATCTCGGAAAGCCTGCGGATGAACGCGCGCGGCTCCACAAAGTCGCTGCGCGGCTCGCCGCGCGGCACAAACGCCGCCTTGTAGCCGAGCACGCGGTCGATCCAGCCGCTGCGGTCGGTCTTCTTCACCTTTTCCGCCATCGTGCGCAGGATGCCGCGGATGTCGCCGACGATCGGGATGTCGGCGCGCATGTTCTTGCCGATTTCCGCGGGGTCGATGTCGATGTGGATGACCTTCGCCTGCGCGGCGATCTGGTTGGGCGCGGCCACGGCGCGGTCGCCGACGCGCGCGCCGCACAGGATGATCAGGTCGGCCTCGCGCACGGCGCGGTTCGCGTAGCTGCGGCCGTACAGGCCGATCATGCCGAGGTAGACCGGGCTGTGCATGGGCATCACGCCGATGCCCATCATCGTCGAGACGATCGGGATGCCGCTGTTCGTCGCAAAGGCCGTCATCTCCTCGCGCGCACCGGCGAGCACGACGCCGCCGCCGCAGCAGATGACCGGCCGCTCCGCCGCCTCAATCGCCGCGAGCGCGCGCTTGATCTGCACGGGATGGCCCTGCGTCGTCGGCTTGTAGCCGGGGATGTCCGCCTTCTCCGGGTAGACGAACGGCCCCTCGATCTCCTGCTGCTGCACGTCGATCGGCACGTCGATCAGCACCGGCCCGGGGCGGCCCGTCGTCGCGATGTGGAACGCCTCCCGGAACACGCGCGGCAGCTCCGCGGCGTCCTTCACGAGGTAGCTGTGCTTCGTGATCGACTCGCACGCGCCCGTGATGTCCGCCTCCTGAAAGACGTCGCGGCCGAGCTGCTCGAGGTTGATCTGCCCTGTGATCGCGATGACCGGGATCGAATCCATGTAAGCCGTCGCGATGCCCGTAATCAGGTTCAGCGCGCCGGGGCCGGAGGTCGCGACGCACACGCCGGCCCTGCCCGACGCACGGGCATAGCCGCTCGCCGCGTGGGCCGCGTTCTGCTCCTGCCGCACGAGCACGTGACGGATCGCGCTGTCGTACAGCTTATCGTAAAATGGACAGATGGCGGCGCCCGGGTACCCGAACAGCGTATCCACGCCCTCGGCCTCGAGGCACCGCACCATAATTTCAGCACCGCTGATCATTTTCGGCTTCCACCCTTTATCTTTCACACAATCTGTGTTATACTTCAGAAAGCCGGGCGGCCGGCTGCCGCCCACGGCCATTATTAGATTCAGTATAGCAAAAAAGCACTTGAAATGCAATGCGGGCATTTGAAAAACCGCACATTTTACACAGTGCACAGAAAGTTGGAAAGCAATATGACAGATTACGCAGCCGCGCTTGCCGCGCAGTTCGACCTCAAAAAATGGCAGACCGAAAAGCTCATCGGGCTGATCGACGCGGGCAACACGATCCCCTTCATCGCCCGCTACCGCAAGGAGGAGCACGGCTCCCTCGACGACCAGACGATCCGCAGCGTCGCCGAACGGCTCGAATACCTGCGCGGGCTGGACAGCCGCCGCGAGGAGGTGCGCGGACTCATTGAGGCGGCGGGCGGCCTGAGCGATGCGGTTTCCGCCGCGCTCGACAAGGCCGCGACGCTCGCCGAGATCGACGACATCTACCGCCCCTTCCGCCCGAAGCGCAAGACGCGCGCCAGCGTCGCAAAGGAGCGCGGGCTCGAACCGCTCGCGCTGAAGATCCTCGCGCAGGAGAAGAACAGCCCCTACCCGATCGACATGGCCGAAGCGTTTGTGAACCCGGAAAAGGGCGTTGAAACGCCGGAGGACGCGCTCGCCGGCGCGAAGGACATCATCGCCGAGATCATCTCGGACGACGCGACCGTGCGCCGCCGGCTGCGCCTCGCCGCGATGGCGCAGGGCGTCGTCACGAGCCGCGCCGCAAAGGACGAGGACTCGGTCTACCGCATGTACTACGAATTCTCTCAGCCGGCCTCCAAGATCGCCGGACACCGCGTGCTCGCGCTCGACCGCGGCGAACGCGAGGGCTTTTTGAAGGTCTCGCTCGAGCTGGACGCCGCGCGCGGGCAGCAGGTTGTGACCAGCGCGTTCGTAAAGCCCGGCACGCCGTGCTGCGGCGCCGTCGAGGAGGCGGCGGTCGACAGCTACAGCCGCCTGATCTTCCCGGCCATTGAGCGCGAGATCCGCAGCGCGCTGACCGAAAAGGCGGACGAGAACGCGATCAAGGTCTTTTCCGTCAACCTGCGCCAGCTTCTGATGCAGCCGCCGGTCAAGGGCCGCGTGACGATCGGCCTCGACCCCGGCTACCGCACCGGCTGCAAGGTCGCCGTCGTCGACGCGACCGGCAAGGTGCTCGACACCGGCGTCATCTACCCGACGCACGGCGAAAACCGCGTGCGCGAGGCGAAGCGGACGCTCCTGGGGCTGATCCGCCGCCACGGCGTCACGCTGATCGCGATCGGCAACGGCACGGCCTCGAAGGAGACCGAGATCTTCACCGACGCGGTGCTGCGCGAAAACGGGCTGCTCGACACCGTCGACTACATGGTCGTCAGCGAGGCGGGCGCTTCGGTCTACTCGGCCTCCAAGCTCGCGGCGGCGGAGTACCCCGACTACGACCTGACGCTGCGCAGCGCCATCTCGATCGCGCACCGCCTGCAGGACCCGCTCGCCGAGCTCGTCAAGATCGACCCGAAGGCGATCGGCGTCGGCCAGTACCAGCACGACATGCCGCCGAAGAAGCTCGGCGAGGCGCTGGGCGGCGTGGTCGAAGCCTGCGTCAACGCCGTCGGCGTCGACCTCAACACGGCCTCCCCCGCCCTGCTCGAAAACGTGGCCGGCATCTCGAGCGCCGTCGCGAAAAACATCGTCGCCTATCGGCAGGAAAACGGCGCGTTCACCGCGCGCACCCAGCTCAAAAAGGTGCCGAAGCTCGGGCCGAAGGCCTTCGAGCAGTGCGCGGGCTTCCTGCGCGTGCCGGAAAGCGGCAACCTGCTCGACAACACCGGCGTCCATCCGGAATCGTACGCGGCGGCGCAGGCGGTGAGCAGCGCCTGCGGCTACAC
>USBH01000048.1 GCA_900552925.1 uncultured Oscillospiraceae bacterium | reverse complement strand
ATCTACACCGTCTAATTCGTCGGCAGCGTCAGATGTGTATAAGAGACAGGTGTGTGGCTTTATGAAAATCCAGAAGGTTTTTGCGGCGGAGGTGCTCGATTCCCGCGGCACGCCGACGGTGGGCGCGACCGTTGTGCTCAGCGACGGCTCCATCGGCGTGGCGAACGCGCCGTCGGGCGCTTCAACCGGCAAGTTCGAGGCGCACGAAAAGCGGGACGGCGACAAAAAGCGGTACGGCGGCAAGGGCGTGCAGAAGGCCGTTGCGGGCGTCGCCGAGACGATCGCGCCGGTGCTCGAGCATATCCCGAAGGTGACGGTGCAGGAGGTGGACCGCATCCTGATCGAGCTGGACAACACGAAGAACAAGGAAAAGCTCGGCGCCAACGCGATGCTCGCGGTTTCGCTCGCCGCGGCGAAGGCGCTGGCCGCGCATTACCGGCAGCCGCTGTTCCGCTTCCTCGGCGGCGCGAACGCCCGGCGCATGCCCGTGCCGATGATGAACATCCTGAACGGCGGCGCACACGCGTCGAACAACATCGACATTCAGGAATTCATGATCATGCCGGTCGGCGCAAAGCGCTTTTCCGATGCGCTGCGCATGGGGGCGGAGGTCTACCACGCACTCGGGCGGATCCTCAAGAGCCGGTCGCTTTCGGTCGCAGTCGGCGATGAGGGCGGCTTTGCGCCGGACCTGGCCAGCGACGAGGCCGCGATCGAGGTGATCCTCGAAGCGATCGAGGCCGCCGGCTACACGACCGATACGGTCAAGATCGCGCTGGACGCGGCTTCGAGCGAGTGGGCGGAGGTGGACGGCTACCGGCTGCCGAAGCGCGGCACGCGCTATTCTTCGGCGCAAATGATCGGCTACTGGGAGAAGCTCTGCGAGAAATACCCGATCCGCTCGGTCGAGGACCCGCTCGGCGAGGAGGATTTCCCGGCGTGGACGACGCTGACCGAGCGCATCGGGAACCGGACGATGCTCGTCGGCGACGACCTGTTCGTGACGAACCCCGCGCGCATCCGCGAGGGCATCGAGCGCCGCGCCGCGAACGCGCTGCTCGTCAAGCCGAACCAGATCGGTACGCTGACGGAGACGCTGACGGCCATCGGACTCGCGCGGGACAACGGCATGAAGACGATCCTCTCCCACCGCTCGGGCGAGACCGAGGACACGACGATCGCCGACATCGCCGTGGCGGTGAATGCGGGCTTCATCAAGTCGGGCGCGCCGTGCCGCAGCGACCGCACGGCGAAGTACAACCGGCTGCTGCGCATTGCGCTGGAAAACGACCTCGACGAGCAGTACGGGGAGAATTGACGTCTGCGCCGCATCATGCTATACTGGAAGCAGAATGCAGGGGAGGCGAGCGCATGTACCATCAGGACTGGCTGATGCGCCAGATTGAGATCATCGCGGAGACGCTGGCGCGCGTGGTGTTCCGGAAAGCACCGGCGCGCCGGGCGGAGATTGTTTTGCAGCAGAAAAGCGGTGCGCCGGGCGCGGAGCTCACGGAAACGCTGCTGGCCATGGTCCGCGCGGGCGAGCTGTGCGCGGCGGAGGATCTGCTCTATGAGCGCCTCGACCCGGACGACCGGGACGGGCTGGCGGCGGCGCTCTGCTTCTACAGCGCGCTGAATGCGCTGCCGGATGCGGAGCTTGAAGCGCGGAATTTCCCGCGGGACGAGATCCTTTCGGGGCTTACGGACGTCTGCCGCCGCTACGGGCTTGAGGATGTGCTGCACGCGCTGCCCGGCGGGGAAGACGGACCGGTACCCGACGCATAAAGACAGAAAAAGAGAAAAGCCGCAGACCTGTAAAGGCCTGTGGCTTTTTGTCTGGGATATGACGCCCGCAGCCGAAAGCACCGCGCGGCGGGCGCTTTTGCGGAAAATGCGGATGTGCGTTACCAGTCGAGACCGGAGAACTTCTTGAAGCTGTCCATGCTGATGCGCACGCTCTCCATCTGCGTGAGCTGCGTGTGGTCCTGCTCGAGGACGATGTACTCGGCGCCGAGCGCGTTCGCGGTGTCGATGATCGTCTGGATGTCCATGATGCCGGTGCCGATTTCGCAGAAGTCCTTCGGGTCCATGCCCTCGCCGAACGTCTCGCGGGTGATGAGCGTTTCCGGATCCTTGACCGTCCAGAGGTTGACCGGAGAGGTCGAGGTCTTCGAGAAGTCCTTCTGGTGGACGAGCTTCAGCCGCGCGCCGAGGCGCTTCATGACCTCGACCGGGTCGGCGCCGCCGCGCATGGCCCAGAAGGTGTCCAGCTCAAAGCTGACGTATCTCGGGTCCGTGTTGTCCATGATGTGGTACAGGATCTCCTTGCCGTTCAGCTTCTGGAACTCGTGGTAGTGGTTGTGGATGAGGAACTGCATGCCGTGCGCCGCGAGCTTTTCGCCCACCCAGTTGTAATAGGCGCAGCGCTCCATCAGGTGATCGTAGCCCGTGTAGAAATCGGCGGACTGGCCGAGGTACTTTGTGCCGATCCTGGTGTGGTATGCGATGATCGCGTCGATCGTGTTCTCGTCGATCGGGCGGATGTGGCCGCTGACCATCTTCGCGCCGGTCTCGTCGAGCAGCTTGGCCATCGTGTCCGCATCGACGCCGAAGCCGACGCCCGGGTCGGTATCTGCGCTGGAGCTGGCGAATTCCAGGTTCTTGTAGCCGATTTCGGCGACCTGACGGATCGCGTTGACCGGGTCCTTCTTCATTTCGTCGCGCACGGAATAGAGCTGAATGCCGACTTTCATTGCCATTGGAATCAAACCTTTCTTCATCGGATATTGCGGGAGGGCCGCATGCACCAAAAACAGCGCGCCCGCATAGACTGGGAAAGCAGAGCAAAGGGGGACATGTTTTATGGAGCAAGCGGAAAAGCAGCGGGCGCTTTCCTCCCTGCAGTGCGGCCAGAGCGCCGTCGTCCGCGCCATTGAGACGCAGGGCGCGATGCGCCGCCGATTGCAGGACATCGGGCTGATTTCCGGTACCCGCGTGGAATGCGTGGGCGTCAGCCCGCTCGGCGACCCGGCGGCCTACCTGATCCGCGGCGCGGTGATCGCGCTGCGCCGGGAGGATTCGGACGGCGTCCAGCTTTGTACCTGAGCGCCTCCCGCTTTATACTATTATTGTATAACGCGGCGGTGCAAACGTCAAGCGGACAAGACGCTGCCCGGCGCAAAAAAATCGCGCCCCCGAGGCTTTCGGGGGCGCGGCCGCCATATACTTGTGAAGGAAGCGCGCTTTACATAAAGGCTGGATCCGCTTCGTGCGCGGCGGGCTCAAAAGCCGGCGAGCATCCCTGCCTTGTTCTCGAGCAGGAAATCGAGCAGCCGCCCCTGCTCGCGGCACTCCGCGTTCACGGCGATCACGGCGTTGTCGTCGGGCAGCACGATGGCGAACTGGCCGTATTTGCCGTCGGCGCGGAAGGAATTCTGCGCGCCGCGCCAGAACAGATAGCCGTACCCGTCCGCACCGTTTTCCACCTGCTTTGCGGTGGCCGCGGCCACGTAATCGGCCGGGATAAGCTGGCGGCCGTTCCACTTGCCGCCGGCCAGCAGCAGCTCGCCGAAGCGCAGCAGTTCCGAAACGCAGAGGAACAGCCCGCCCGCGCCGAAGGAATAGCCGAGCGGGTCGGTCTCCCAGGTCGGCGCGACGATGCCGAGCGGCTCGAACAGGCGCGGCGTCAGGTATTTGTCGAGCGTGCAGCCCGCGCGGCGCTGGACAAGCACGCCGGCGAGGTACGGGCCGGCGTTGTTGTACCGGAACTTCTCGCCCGGCGCGTACGGGAACGGCTGGGCGAGGCAGATGCGCACCCAGTCCCTTTCCTTTAAAAAGGGGCGCTGGCCGCCCATCAGGAACCCCTTGTCCTGCCCGAGACACATGGTCAGCAGGTCGCGGACCGTGGCGCGCTCCAGATTTTCGCACACGTGCGCCGGAAGCTCTGCCGGGAAAGCGTCGACGAGCCGCTCGTCGAGCCGGAGCAGCCCCTCGCCGGCGGCGATGCCGACTGCGGCGCTCGTAAAGCTCTTCGTGACGGAATACTGGTTCCGGCGGATCTCCTCGTCGTAATCCGCGCGGAATACGGGCCGGCCGTCCTGCACGGCGCGAATGTTCAGCGTGCGGAATGCGCGGGCCTGGCTGTCAAATGCGGTTCGATCCATCGATCGTCTCACTCCTTTGCCTGTTTTTCTCCAGTATAGGCGTTTTTAGTACAATTTTCAAGGCGTTTCGGCAGCCTGTATGCCTTTTAACCCGGAATTTACATTGAAAAATGTCGGCAGCTTTAAACATGCCGGATGCTTTTTAGCGCTTATTCCCAAATGGAGGGTGATCGAATCACGGAAAAGGGCGGGGTGACGTGATTACACTTAGCTAGAATGCACAACGGAAAAGGCTTGTTTCGGTTCAATTAACGACAGGTTACAAAATTGTAAACATTATTTTTTGTACGTTTTGTCTTTTCAGAAATTTAACTCTTTATTAAAGATATTTGTCTATTTCAAAAATAAATCGAAGTTGTATTGTTTCGAATTTGATGCAAGATTCATACGGTGCGCGGTGCATAAAAATGGGGAACCGGTTCCACATTCCTGCAAATCCGGACAAAAACGCCGGGAAAAACTGGCACCGCGGCCGATTTGTCCGCTGGAAATATGAAGCGTGCGAGGGAAGGGCTGCAAAATGCCTGTATGAAAATGGAAATCCGCCTGCCGAAGGCGGGAAAAACTTGTATTGGAAAGGCCATACTTTTGCTTTAACGATTTAAGTCGCGCTATGTGTTGATTTTGCGCAAAAATCAACATCAGGGCAATTTTTGTTGTTGACATTCACAAAACCCGGTGGTAAAATTACAACATAAACCAAACGGAATGCTGCGTTTTTTGTGAGATGCGCTGTGTCACTTCCTTCGTGAGGCAGTGTATTCCGATGCAGTATGCGCGGTCGCGGCCCGGCGTATTCCGGTTGCCTGTCCGTCAAAACAGGGCACCCTGTTTTTTGTATTCGTTTTGCGAATACAAAGCGGGAGACGACGGGAATATTTCGTGCTGTTGGCTGTGGAATCGGTTTTGCAAAACTCTAGGAGGTAGACTTATGGTAGCAGCAGCCAAGCCGGAACATGAGCGAACTGCATGGGAACGGTTTTGCAAAGATGTTGTCCGCGATAAGTGGCTATATCTTTTGCTTCTCCCGGGCATTGTGTTCCTGATCATCTTCCGGTACATCCCAATCTTCGGTAACGTGATCGCGTTTATGGACTACAACCCATTTGACACGTCACAGAGCGTGTGGGTTGGTTTCAAGCACTTCCAGGACCTGCTCACGAGACCGCAGTTCCTGCAGGTGTTCGGCAACACGCTTTACATCTCCATTCTCAAGATGGTCTGCGGTTTCCCGATCCCGATCATCCTCGCGCTGATGATGAATGAGATGAAGAACCTCAAGTTCAAGAAAGTTGCGCAGACGCTTCTCTATCTGCCGAACTTCATTTCCTGGGTTGTTCTGGCCGGTCTCATCATGAACATGCTCGACCCCGATACCGGCGTCGTCACCGGCATCATCAATTCCATCGCGGGCGAGAACGTGCAGGTGCTCACCGACACCCGTTACTTCGTCCCGATGCTGATCGTCACCGACATCTACAAGGGCGCCGGCTGGGGCACGATCATCTACTTTGCGGCGCTGTCCGGCGTTGACCCGCAGCTGTATGAGGCGGCGGAGATCGACGGCGCGCGCAAGTGGAAGCAGCTGCTCCACATCACGCTGCCGTCCATCACCCCGACGATTGTTGTCATGCTGATCCTCAGCTGCAACAACATCGTGAACGCGGGCTTCGATCAGATCTTCATGCTCTATTCCGCTACGGTTTACAGCGTGGCCGACATCATCGATACCTACGTGTACAGAATCGGTATCCAGAGATCGGACTACTCGTTCTCCACGGCGGCCGGCCTGTTCAAGTCGGTCATCGCGCTGGTCATGATCCTGATCGTCAACACCGTTGCCAAGAAGACCGGCAACGAGGGCATCTGGTAAGGAGGGAATGAAAGTGGCACATACGCATACGAATAAAATCAAAACCTCCACCGGTGAGAAGATCTTTACCGTATTCAACTACGCGTTCATCGCGCTCCTCTGTCTCATCATGCTGTACCCGTTCTGGCATGTCGTCATGCAGTCGTTCAGCTCGATGGAGGCGACCCTGCAGGGTGGCGCGTTCCTGTATCCGAAGGGCTTCAACCTCGATACATACGAATCCGTGTTTAAGAACCGTCAGGTGTACACCGGCTTTGCGACCTCGATCATGGTCACCGTTATCGGCACCGTGCTCGGCACGCTGCTCACGGCGATGACGGCGTATCCGCTCTCGAAGTCCCGCCTGCGCGGCGGCAAGGTGCTGATGGTGATCGTGCTCATCACGATGATCTTCTCCGCCGGTATGATCCCGAGCTTCCTGCTCATTCAGAACCTCGGTCTCATTGATAACCGCCTTTCGCTGATTCTGCCGGCTCTTGTGAGCGCATACAACTGCATCATCATGAAGAACTTCTTCATGTCGATTCCGGACAGCCTCGAGGAATCCGCCAGAATCGACGGCGCGAACGACGTCCGCATCTTCTTCTCGATCATCGTCCCGCTTTCGAAGGCGACGATCGCGACGATCGCGCTGTTCATGGCCGTTGCGTACTGGAACGATTACTTCTCCACGGTTCTGTACATCCGCTCTACTGACAAGTGGTCCCTGCAGGCGGTGCTCCGCTACATGCTGACGAATACGCAGCAGGCGATGGCGCAGGCCGGCATCCAGACGGTTTCGACCTCGAACATGAACTCCGAGACCATCAAGGCCGGTACGATCGTCATTTCGACGGTGCCGATCCTCGTCGTGTATCCGTTCGTCCAGAAGTACTTCGTGACGGGCGTCATGATCGGCGGCGTCAAGGGTTAAGCGTTCCCTGACCCCCTACGTTTTTGGATTGTCCCGGGGCGGGCAACCGTCCCGGAAAACCATACAATCAAATCTATAGAAAAGGAAGGAATTTTCATCATGAACATGAAGAAAATCCTCAGCCTTGTCCTCGCGCTGGCTCTGTGCGTAAGCATTTTTGCAGCGTGCGGCAACGGCGGAGATTCCTCCACATCGTCGACCGGCGGCGAATCCAGCGCTGCGGCCGACAGCGGTGAAGGAAGTGACGCGACTGATTCCGAACCGATTGACGTTCTGAATCAGGAAGAAACGATGGATCTGACCCTGACGGTCATGACCGGCTTTACCCAGCAGGACAGCGAGATTGAGAAGTGGATCGAAGATCTCTACAATGTCAATATTACGCTGAACGTCCTCCCGGGTTACACGGACGGTCAGTCCCAGATTCAGCTGATCATGGCCGGCGACGAGCTGCCGGACACGATCTGGTTCTGGAGCATGGACACCCAGTATCAGCAGTGGGTTGACGCGGGCCTGCTCGCGGACGTCTCCTCCTATGTGGAGAAGTACCCGAACATCCGCAACTACTACAACAAGATGGACCCGAACACCCTGTTCTTCGCATCCGATGATTCCGGCGCGATGTACAGAATCCCGGGCGACGTTGCGGAACCCTCCTGCGAGGTCCTCTGGATCCGTCAGGACTGGCTCGACAACCTGAAGCTTGAAGTGCCGACCACGATCGACGAGCTCGAGGAAGTCATGCGTGCGTTCACGGAAGACGATCCGGACGGCAACGGTCAGGACGACACCTACGGCCTCGGCGGCGACGGCTACGACTTCCGCTCCTTCTGGCCGTGGATCCAGGCTTATGACTACACGCACTATGCGAACTGGGTTGTCGACGATGCCGGCAACGTCCAGTACGGCCCGGCGACCGAGGGTACCAGAAAGTGGATCACCGACGTGGCCGACCTGTATGCGAAGGGCTACATCACCCAGAACATCACCCAGGATACGAACCGCGACGAAGAAATGGCTGTCGGCGGCTTCGGCGTGACCTACAGCTGGGTTGCGTGGAACAACCCGAGCGCCCAGACGATGATTTCCTTCTACTCCTCCAACCCGGATGCCGAGTGGGTCCCGATCGACATGGTCGCGGGCGAAAACGGCAACCCGCAGGAAGACCCGGCGACCTCCGCTGCGTGGGCGTACTTCAGCATCACGAAGGACTGCGAGAATCCGGAAAGACTGTATGCCATCTGGGACGACATGGTCTCCGATGAGAACTACATGAAGAGACGTTTCGGCGTTGAGGGCGAGCATTACAAGTATGATGACAACGGCCAGTATCAGGCTATCATCAGCCCGGAAGGCGACGAGAACAAAGAGCTGAACATCGGCCTCATGCTGTTCGACAACTGCGTGAACCGCAAGGACTACTGCAACATCGCCAACACCCCGGAGACGACCGCGCTGTTCGATAAGTCCGGTGCGGAGAGCCGCGACAGATATGCGCAGCTCGTCGAGTGGAAGGATCCGGCTGCGTTCACGTCCTGGCAGGACCTTGGCACCGACATCGGCGACCAGAAGGACCAGTACCTGTGGGGCGTCATCGCCGGCACGAACGACACGGAGTCCGGCTGGGATAACTACATCGCCACGCTGAACAGCCTCGGTCTCGAGGAGTGCACGGCGGAAGCCAACGAGCTCTATGCTGCGCAGTCTGCGGCTCTGGAAGAGTACCTCGCAGCGCACGAAGCGGACATCGCTGAGGCGCAGGAGGCTGCTGCTGAAGAGTCCTCCGCTACGGAAGAGTCCTCCGCTACTGAGGAATCCTCCGCTACTGAAGAGTCCACGGAGTCCGTTGCTGAAGAGAGCAGCGAGTCTGCAGCTGAATAACTTCGGCACAGATCGAATCTGAATTCTAAATGAATTACAAGTGGGGGAATGCCCAAAAAGCCTTCCTCCATTTTGTTTTTTCCGGCTGCGCAGGGGCTCTGCCGCCTGTGCGCGGGCGTCGCGGTTCCCTGTGACATCATCTAAAAGTTTTCAACTTTTTTCTCAGGGAGAATTCATGGAAACCGCTTGCATTTTGAAATGCGCTTCGATACAATGCAGGTACGGGGAGAGAAACAGATGAAGGAAGGAGTTTTTACGATGTACAAGATTTCACTTGCCGGCGAATGGAAGCTTCGCGGCGAATTCATGGACGTCACGGCGGACCGCTTCACCGAGGTGCTGCGCAAGCTGGACGCCGATCCCGTGGCGCCGACGCTGCCCGGCTTTTTGACGCTGGAGGACCTGCCCGAGGAGGCGCGGGCGCAGTTTGAGGCCGGCCCGAGCCGTGCGTTTACGGTTTACAACGACCGCGGCCCCAACGCGTTCCCGTCCAAAACGGGCTGGATCCCGATGCAGGTGCCGGGCGACGTGACCTGCGCGCTCGTCGACGCCGGCATCATCGAGGAGCCGTTCCTCAAGACGAACACGAAGAAAAACCTCTGGATCCGCGACCTTTCCTGGTGGCTGATCAAGGAGTTCGAAGTCACGGCGGAGACGCTCGAGGAGGACATCGTCCGCCTGAATATCGAAATGCTCGACTTCAACGCCGACATTCTGCTCAACGGCATGCGCGTCGCGCACCACGAGAACGCGTTCTGCGCGTTTTCCGAGGACGTCAAGCGCTTCCTGCAGGTCGGCAAAAACCAGCTCGTCATCCGCCTGACCTCGGGCATGGAGCTGCATTACCCGAAGGACAGCGTCTCCTACTACTGCTGTCTCTTATACACATCTGACGCTGCCGACGAATTAGACGGTGTAG
>USBH01000047.1 GCA_900552925.1 uncultured Oscillospiraceae bacterium | reverse complement strand
GCAGTCTCGTGGGCTCGGAGATGTGTATAAGAGACAGGGGCAGGTATTCGGCGAACGGCATCGCGCTCTCGAGCGTGCAGTAGCAGTACGTCTCATCCTCCAGCGCGACCGTGTGCGAGGTGCGGCAGCGCGCATACTCCACGATCCCGCCGTTCAGGATGCGCCTGCGGAATTCCGGCACGCGGTTCGCCGCCCGCGCCGCGCAGTAGCAGAATGTGAGGAAAAACGGCAGCCCCTCGCGCCGGATCTTCTCCATAAGCGCGGTAATATCTACCGGCGCCGTCGTTCCCACATACGGAAAAGCCAGGCCCGAAAAATATTTGAAATGCTGCTTCCGCTTGTACGTATCCAGATCCAGAACCGTGTAATCCATTGCTCTCTCCTCCATTTTCAGCGGTACGGAATACTTTTATTGTACATGCGCCGCCCGGTTTGTCAAGACGTCCCGCGCTGCCCTGCCGCACCTGAAACTTTTTCGAACAAATATTTGAATGTTCGATTGACAAAGTTATTCCTTTCGTGTAACATAAAAATTAGCGAACACACGTTCTGTTTATTTTTGAATGCGAAAGGATGAAAGCAGATGAAGAACTACAACGCCTGGGCGCTGGAATATCTCGAAGAGGCGCAGACGCTGAAAGACCGCATCCGCCGGGTGCAGGCGGAGCCCGAGCCCGACCTGACCGGCCAGCGCGCGCGGCGCATCCATATGCTCTACGACATGTACCTCGAGTGCCGGGTGACGGGGCGCACCCTGCAAAGGCGCGGTGACCGTCTTGGCCGCTAGGAGCGCGCGCCGGAACGCCCTTCTGTACGACGCGCTGTACCGCACGGCGCTCGAGCCGGAGCGGGGCACGAACCGGCGGGATCTCGAGGAGGCGGCGCGGCTTCTGCGCCTCGCCATCCAGAACGAGCTGACCGAGCGGCAGCGCGCCTGCCTGACGCTCTATTACATCGAGGGCCACACCATGCAGGAGATCGCCGAGCTGCTCGGCACCACGCGCGGCAACGTCTCCAAGCGCATCAAAAACGCCGTGGAGCGGCTGCGCCGGGCGCTCCGGTACTCGGCGCCGGGGCTGAAATTCTCCCGCTGACGGCGATTGCGTCTTGCAAACCCGGAGCGCCTGTGCTAAAATTGTACAGACAACTTTTTACCTTTTGGGGAAAGGAAGGGATTCTTATGAACCTGATTCACATCGATGAAAACGGCCTGCATCTCGTCTTCGAGCGCAAAGAGGACGGCACCTGCAAGCTACTGCACTTCTCGGCCCTGCCCTTCGACGAGGACCGGCTCCTGCATCAGCACGACCGCAGCACGGGCGAAATCAAGGTCAATACCGAGCGCTACAACCTGCTCGAGATCATGATCTCCGGACAGGACCGCCCCCTCGAGCGCCACGGCAACAAGTACATCTCGACCGCGCCCGGCTACCGCATGCAGCTCGTCGATTTTGCGGACAAGCGCAACAGCCTCGGCCGCAAGCTCGAAATCAAGATGCACGACGACGTCTGCGGCATCGACACCGTCTCCCACATGCAGTTTTACGACGGCATCCAGGCCGTGCGCTGCTGGACGGACGTGACGAACGTCGGCGGGGAGCCGCAGGGCCTCGAGTACGTCTCGTCCTTCGCGCTGACCGGCATCGAGAAGGAGGGCCTGCTCTCCACCGACGACAAGATGCGCGTCTGGTACCCGCACAACGGCTGGCAGCGCGAAATGCAGTGGGAGAGCTACAGCTTCCCGCAGCTCGGCCTCGCGCTGTGCCAGCCCGAGGAGGTGCAGCGCTCCTCCAAGGTCATCGGCGCGACGAACATCGGCAACTGGTCGACAAAGGAATACCTGCCGATGGGCCTGCTCGAAAACACGGAGTCCGGCTCGAACCTCTTCTGGCAGATCGAGCACAACGGCTCGTGGCACTGGGAGATCAGCGACCAGATGGGCAGCTTTTACATCCAGCTCAGCGGCCCGTCCGAGACGGAATCGCACTGGTGGAAAAACCTGCAGCCCGGCGAGACGTTCACAACCGTGCCGGTCTGCGTCGGCTCCACGATCGGCAAATTCGACGACGCGATGGGCGAGCTGACGAAGTACCGCCGTGTGATCCGCCGCAAGAACGACGACAACGAAAAGCTCTGCATCATCTTCAACGACTACATGAACTGCCTGTGGGCGAACCCGACGACCGCGAAGGAGATCCCGCTGATCGACGCCGCGCACAAGGCCGGCTGCGAATACTTCTGCGTGGACGCGGGCTGGTACGCCGCGGGCTTCTGGTGGGACAACGTCGGCGAGTGGCTGCCGAGCTACGAGCGCTTTCCGAACGGCCTCGAGGAGGTCATGGACTACATCCGCTCGAAGGGCATGATCCCCGGCGTGTGGCTCGAGATCGAGGTCATGGGCATCTGCTGCCCGAAGGCCGCGCGCGTCCACCCCGACTGGTTCTTCACGCGCCACGGCAAAAAGGTGCACGACCGCAGCCGCTGGCAGCTCGACTTCCGGAACCCCGAGGTCGTCGCGCACGCGAACGAGGTCATCGACCGCCTGATCCGCGACTACCACGTCGGCTACATCAAAATGGACTACAACATCGAGCCGGGCATCGGCACCGAGCTGAACGCGGACAGCGTCGGCGACGGCCTGCTCGGGCACGAGCGCGCCTACCTCGCATGGCTCGACTCGGTCTTTGAACGCTACCCCGACCTCATCATCGAGAACTGCTCCTCCGGCGGCATGCGCATCGACTACGCGATGCTCTCCCGCCACAGCATCCAGTCGACGAGCGACCAGGACGACTACCTGCGGTACGCGTCGATCGCGGCGAACGCGCCCTCGGGCCTCACGCCGGAGCAGAGCGCGATCTGGAGCTACCCGATGAAGGGCGGCGGACGCGAGGAGGCCGTGTTCAACATGTGCAACGCGCTGATGCAGCGCATCCACCAGAGCGGCCATCTGGCCGAGATCCCGGAGAGCGACTTCACGCTCGTCAAGGAAGCGCTCGACTACTATAAGACGATCCGCGGGGACATCAAGGCCGCGCTGCCGTTCTGGCCGCTCGGCACCTCCCGCTTTACGGATACCTGGGTCGCGCTCGGCCTCAAAACCGAACACAAGGCGTACATCACCGTGTGGCGCCGCGGCGCGCCGGACGGCCGCTGCGTGCTGCCGGTCGATTTCCTCCGCGGCAACCACGGCGTGAGGATCAAGTGCGCGTACCCGGAAAACCACAACACCGCCTGCGCGTGGAACGCCGAAAAGGGCACGCTGACCGTCGACCTGCCCGCGCCGATCTGCGCCCGCATCTTCGAGCTGGAGTACTGAGATGACGGCGGCGGAGATCCGGCAGAAGCTCCGGTCCGTTCGCTGCTTCGTGCTCGACATGGACGGCACGATCTACCTCGGCGAGAACCTCTTCCCCTACACGAAGGACTTTCTCGCCGCCGTGGAAAAGAGCGGGCGCAGCTTCTGCTTCTTCACGAACAACAGCTCGAAGGACACGGACACCTACCTGCAAAAGCTCGCCCGCATGGGCATTGCGGTCCCCCGCGAACGGATGCTGATCTCCAACGGCGTCGCGGCCGACTACATGCTTTCCCACCATCCGGGCGCGCGGGTCTTCGTGCTCGGCACGCCGCTTCTGCGCCGCGAGCTCGCCGCTTTCGGCCTTACGGTCGTCGAGGACGACCCGGACGCGGTGCTCGTCGGCTTCGACACGACGCTCGAGTACAACCGGCTCGCAAAGGCCTGCGACTTCATCCGCGCGAGACTGCCCGCCTACGGGCTGAACCCCGACCTGAACTGCCCGACCGAGACCGGCTTCATCCCGGACTGCGGCTCGATCGCGAAGCTGATCGAGGGCTCCACCGGGCGCACGTTCCCGTTTTTCGGCAAGCCGAGCCCGCTGACGCGCGCCTATATCGCGAAGCACTCCGGGCTTTCCGAATCGGAGATCGCCGTCGTCGGCGACCGGCTCTACACCGACATCGCGCTCGCCGACAACAGCCCGATGTGTTCGATCCTCGTGCTCAGCGGCGAATCGAAGGCCGGCGACATCGGCACGATGCCCGGCACGCCCGACCTCGTTTTCCGCGACCTTTCGGAGATCATCCCCTTCCTGTAACGCAATACAGACAAAACGCCCGCAGGCTAGCCGGTTTTCCCGGCGCCTGCGGGCGTTTCTTGCTCTTTTGGGCCGCTTTCGGATGCATGCCTTTTCGCCGTTTCATCCGGAGCGCTGTGGTTTCCCTTACCGGAAAGCCTCCTTCGCCTCGGCCATGCGCTCGACGACGGGCACGCCGAACGGACAGCGCGTCTCGCAGCCGCCGCAGGCGATGCAGTCCGCGGCGTTTGCGGAAAGGCTGCCGTAATGCTCGCGCAGCGAAGCCGGCGCCTCCGGCTGCATCCTGGCGAGGTCGAGCAGCTTGTTGACCATCGCGATGTCGATGCCCGCGGGGCACGGCGCGCAGTGGCCGCAGTAGGTGCACTGGCCGCTGTAGGCGTGCTGCGGCGCATTCGCGAGCACGCTCGCGTAGTCCTTCTCCGCCTCCGTGGCCGTCTCGTACGCGACGGCCGCATCGACGTGCGCGGGCGTGTCGAAGCCGACCATGACGCTCGCGACCGCCGGGCGCGTCAGCGCATAGTGCAGGCACTGCACCGGCGTCAGCGCGACGCCGAACGGCGACTGCTCCGCCGTGAACAGGCGGCCGCCGGCGTAGCCCTTCATGACCGTGATGCCCACGCTATTCTGCTCGCAGATGCGGTAGAGCGCGGCGCGCTCCGGCACGATGCCGCCGAGCGACGCGTCGTACTCACCAAAATAGTCGTCGAGGTGCTCCGTCGCCGGCACCATGTCGAACGCGGGGTTGACGCTGAACAGGATCATCTCGATCTCCCCGTGCTCCGCCGCAAGGCGCGCCACGTCGGGGTTGTGGGTGGAAAGGCCGATGTGGCGGATCGTGCCCGCCGCCTTCAGGCTGCGCACATAGTCGATGAACTCGCCGTTCATCACGCGCTCGAACTCCGCCTTCTCGTCGATGAAGTGGATCATGCCGAGGTCGATGTAGTCGGTGCGCATCCGGGCCAGCAGGTCCTCAAACGCCGCCTTCACCTGCGGCAGCGCGCGCGTGCGGACGTACTGCCCGTTCTGCCATGTCGAGCCGATGTGGCCCTGAATGTACCATTTTTCGCGCTGTCCCTCGAGCGCCGCGCCGATATTCGAGCGCACGTTTGGCTCGGACATCCAGCAGTCCAGGATGTTGATGCCGAGCGCGGCGCAGCGGTCGACGACCGCCTTGACCTCCTCGGCGTTGTGGCGCTCGAGCCATTCGCCGCCGAGGCCGATCTCGCTGACCTTCAGTCCTGTTTTTCCAAGCATTCTGTACCGCATATTGATTCACTGCTCCTTGTTTTTTATCGAGAAAAAAGCCTCTGCCGATTGAAGCAAAGGCCTTTTCCGTGCGCGGGATCCGCGCGTTATTCCACTTCGATCAGCTCGTATTCGCGCGTGCCGTAGCCGAGCTTCGCCGCGGCTTCGATCGTGTGCACGCCGTTTCTCGACTCGATGCGCTCGATCAGGTGCGCCTTGCCCGGGTCGTCCGACGCGTAGACGAGGTCGAGGCAGGCCTGGTCGATCGCAATCGGGTCGAGCGAGACGAGCACGCCGATGTCCTGCATGCAGGGGTCCTCCGCCACCGCGCAGCAGTCGCAGTCGACCGACATGTTCTTCATGACGTTGACATAGGCGATCCGGTCCTTGAAGTACTCGACGACGGAGCCTGCCGCGTCCGCCATCGATTCGAGGAACAGGTCGTGGTCGGCGGTCCAGAGCTTATCCGGCTCGCCGGCGCCGTGGATATACGCCTTGCCGTAGGACGACGCGACGCCGATCGAGAGCTGCTTGAGCGCGCCGCCGTAGCCGCCCATCGGATGCCCCTTGAAGTGCGAGAGCACGAGCATCGAGTCGTAGTTCCGGATGTCCTTGCCGACGAAGTTTTTGCGGATCACCTTTCCGTTCGGGATCTCGAGCTCGAGGTCCGGCCCTTCAGCGTCCAGAATATCCACGGTGAAGTAGCGGCTCCAGCCGTGCTTTTCCATCGTCTTTTTGTGCTTTTCGGTCGAATCGCGCTGGCCCTCATACGCCGTGTTGCATTCGACGACCGTGCCGTTCACGGCTTCGATGACGGGCTTCCAGAATTCCGGGCGCAGGAAGTTCTGGTTGCCGACCTCTCCGGAGTGGAGCTTCACAGCCACCTTGCCCGGCAGCGTGCAGCCAAGCATGCGGTACATTTCGAGCACCTTTTCCGGGGTGATCGTCCGGGTGAAATAGACCTTTGCTTTCATGACAAATCCTCCTGAGCTTTCCGGCGGCGTCTCTCCAGCCGCCCATATTGCTTTCCCGACCGCGCATACAGCCGCCGTCGGGAATTCCTTACAGGTATATTATATAACTTAAACCCAAGTGGAAGTCAAGCGCTTTTTACGCGACGTCCGTGCCGCCGCGGTCGACCGTGACGACGGCGCGGTACTTCGGGTCGAGGCCGGCAACCGCCTCGCCGATCCGCCGGCTGACCGTCTCGTCGGAATCCTCCTCTGCAAACGGCACCGCCACGTCGAAGACGACGTTCGAATGCGTCACGCCCCAGACGACGCGGAAGTCGTGCAGCGTGACCGCCGGGTACAGCGCGCGCACCGCCTGCTCCACCTGCGCCCGCAGCGCGTCGGTCCGCGCGTCGCCGACGACGACCGGGTCGAGGTGGATGACGAGATGGATGCCGAGATCCTTCTCAAAGTCGCGCTCGATATTGTCGATGCGGTCATGGCTTTCGAGGATGTCGCAGCCGGCGTCGACCTCGCAGTGGACCGAGGCGAAGCAGCGCCCCACGCCGTAGTTGTGCACCGTGAGGTCGTGCATGCCGATGATGCCCTCATACGCGAGGATCTTGTCGCGGATCTCGTGCACGAGCGCGCTGTCCGGCGCCTGGCCGAGCAGCGGATCCGCCGTGGACATGATGAGCTGCACGCCGGAGACGATGATGAACAGCGCGACGAGCGCGCCCATATAGCCGTCGAGGTTGACGTGCGTCAGCATCGTGACGACCGCGCCCACGAGGACCGCCGTCGTCGCGATCACGTCGTTGCGGCTGTCGTTCGAGGTCGCGAACACGGCCTCCGAGCGGATCATCCGGCCGACCTTGCGGTAAAACAGGCACTGCCAGAGCTTGACGAGGATCGAGACGACCAGCACGAGCAGCGCCGCCGGCGTCAATGCGTTTTCCTCGGGAGACACGATCTTCTGCACCGAGGAAAGCCCGAGCTGCAGCCCGAGGAAAACCACGATGAACGAGACGATCACGCCCGAGAGGTATTCGATGCGCGCATGGCCGAACGGGTGCTCCTTGTCCGCCGGCTTGCCCGCGAGCTTGAATCCGACCAATGTGACGATCGAGGAGCCGGAATCCGTCAGGTTGTTGACGGCGTCGGCCGTGATGGAGACGCTGTTGAACAGCGTGCCGACCGCGATCTTCATCGCGAACAGCAGCAGATTGGTCACGATGCCGACAAGCCCCGCCACGCGCCCGCACTTCTCGCGCACCGCGGGGTTCTCCGTATCCTTGTAATCGCGCACAAACAGCTTCAAAATCAGGTTTGTCAACGAATCTCTCCCTTCATGCGGATCAGAAAAAGAGGCAGAGCCCGCGCAAGCAGGCCCCGCTCCGATCCGTTTTGTAAAACTTCTACTTATTCTGCCCAATCAAACCGCAGATATCGGCTTGCGAGGATCTGCCCGCCGTCGTCGAAGCAGATCACCGCGCTGGGGTTTTCCGGCGTGACCGTCACCGTTTCCAGCTCCGCACCGCCGCCGTCGAAGCAGACGATCTCCACCGAGGCGACGCCGCCGTCCAGATCAAAGGTCTGGTAGTCTTCCACGTCTGCCTCAGGCCTTCTCACAGAAGAACTCGACCGTTTCGCCGCAGGCGCCGGTGCAGAACGCGATGCGCGCGGAAAGGTCCGCAAGCGTGACGTCCTTCGGCTCGATCGTGACCGGATAGCCGGCCGCGCGGACGCGCTCGATGCACGCGTCGACGTCGTCGGTCGCGAGCGCGAGATGCGCAAACTTGCCTTCCGCCGGCAGCGCCTCGCCCTCCAGCACCGGGAGCACCTCGATGCAGCTGTTGTCCCCGGTGGAGATCATCGTGCAGGGGTACTGCGCGTCGCCCCAGCGCCGCACAACCTCAAGCCCCAAAATCTCCGTATAGAATTCCATGACCTTCTGAAACTGCTCCTTCTGCGGCTTCAGCGCAACGTGGTGGATACCCTGAATCAAATGCATAAGAATCACCATTCCTTATTTTTTGTGCCGGCCGGCGAAGCCGATTGCCGCTTTGTCCGTCGCGGCAAAGACACAAATACTGTGTGAAAAAATATTTTTCACACTACAACTTTCCTTCCCGCAGACCGCCGGAAAAAGCGCCGCTGCGCGCCGGATGCGGTCCGCCTGTAAATTTACAAACAAGCTGAGGGTATCGCAACCGGTACCCTCAGCCTATTGTTCACCTGTCGGTTTTACTTTCTGTTGAAGATGGACATGATGTCCGAGAACGTATCGTCGTCATCGACAACGTTCGAGACGGCTCTGTCGCTCGAAGCCGGCGCAGCCGGTGCCGTGCCGAAGAGCTCGGCGTCGCTGATGGCCGGCGCAGCGGCCTTCGCGTTGTTCTCGCCGTTCATGCCGTCGAAGCCGGTGGCGATGACCGTGACCATCATCTCGTCCTCCATCGAATCGTCGAACGCGGCGCCCCAGATGATGTTCGCATCCTCGCTCGCACGCTCGGTGATGAGCTGGGAAGCGGTGTCGATCTCGTCGAGCGCGATGTCCGGCGAGGACTTGATGTTGATGATGACGCCCTTCGCGCCCGCAATCGCGGTCTCGAGCAGCGGGCTGGAGATCGCGGCGATCGCGGCCTGTTCAGCCTTATCCTTGCCGGCTGCGCGGCCGACGCCCATGTGCGCGTAGCCCGCATCCTGCATGATGGACTTGACGTCCTCGAAGTCGAGGTTGACGATGCCCGGGATCTGGATGAGGTCGGAGATGCTCTGCACGCCCTGGCGGAGCACGTCATCCGCCACGCTGAACGCGTTGGCGAGCGTGATGCGCTGCTCGGAGACGAGCTTCAGGCGCTCGTTCGGGATGACGACGAGCGAGTCGACGTGCTTGCGCAGCTCGGAGATGCCCTTCTCGGCCTGCTCCATGCGGCGCTTGCCCTCAAACGCAAACGGCTTCGTGACAATGCCGACGGTCAGCGCGCCCATATCCTTCGCGATTTCCGCGACGATCGGCGCAGCGCCGGTGCCGGTGCCGCCGCCCATGCCGGCGGTGACGAAGACCATGTCCGCGCCCTTGAGCGTCGCGGCGATCAGCTCGCGGCTCTCCTCGGCGGCCTTCGCGCCGACCTCGGGCTTCGAGCCCGCGCCTCTGCCCTGGGTGTTCTTTTCGCCGATCTGCACGCGGGTCTTCGCCTGCGAACGGGAAAGTGCCTGACGGTCCGTATTCATACAGACCAGCTCAACGTGCTGCACGCCGGCCGAAACCATGCGGTTCACAGCGTTTCCGCCGCCGCCGCCGACGCCGACGACCTTGATGACCGCCAAATGCTCGGAACCTATCTTGTTTGGCATTGTATCCTCCACACCTGCTGCGTTTTCAAATGCTGCGTTTCCCGTCAGGGCACAGTTCACGTGCCTGTCTCTTATACACATCTCCGAGCCCACGAGACTGCAGCTAATCTCGT
>USBH01000046.1 GCA_900552925.1 uncultured Oscillospiraceae bacterium | reverse complement strand
ACCGGGTTTCATATTCCTTTGGTGCCTTGGAGCGCAGCGGAAAGGAATGGTCATATGCATGAGAAATGTACTGGAATATCTTGAGAAGAGCACGCGCGCATTCCCAAACAAGATCGCGGTGGAAGATGAACACGGTGCCTGCACCTTTCAGGAATTGCAGGCAGACTGCATGCGCGTCGGTTCAGCGCTTGCCGGCAAGGTGAAACAGGGCGCCCCTGTTGCTGTTTTCATGGATAAGGGCATCCCCGCGCTGTGCGCTTTTTGGGGCATCGTTTATGCCGGTGGTTTTTACGTGCTCCTGAATCCGGATCTGCCGCCCGCGCGGCTCAGGCAGATTCAGGAAGTCCTGCAGGCAGACTATATACTTGCCGACCGGCAGCACAGTGCTGCCGCACAGGAGATCTTTTCCACGGCTTCCGTCCTGCAGGTGGAAATCTTGCAGCGCAGTCCCATCCGGGAAGAGGCTCTCGAGCGCGTTCGGCACGACGGGATCGATACAGACCCGCTGTATGCCATTTTTACCTCCGGCTCGACGGGCGTACCCAAAGGGGTTGTGGTCAGCCACCGTTCCGTTCTGGAGTTTATCGATACATTCACGACGCTCTTTGAAATCGGTGAGAATGATATTATTGGCAATCAGGCGCCCTTTGACTTCGATGTTTCCGTCAAAGACATTTATGCCGCACTTCGTACCGGCGCAAAGCTGTCCATCATCCCGAAGCGTCTTTTTTCCCGCCCCGGAGACCTGTTGGACTGGCTCTGTGACCACAGAATCACCGTTATGATCTGGGCGGTCTCTGCACTCTGTCTGATCAGCACGTTTCACGGGCTGGACTACAGACGGCCGACTGCGGTGAGGAAAATCCTTTTCAGCGGCGAGGTCATGCCGATCAGGCATCTGCAGATCTGGATGGAACATCTGCCGGAAACACAGTTCGTCAATCTCTACGGTCCGACGGAAATCACCTGTAACTGCACGTACTACATTCTGGAGCGTGGAAACAGCTACAGGACTGGGATCCCTATCGGGCGGGCATTCCCGAACAAGGCAGTGTTCCTGCTGGATGCGGAGGGTGCGCGGATTTCCGAACCCGGCCTTGAAGGGGAAATCTGTGTTCGGGGAACCGCGCTGGCACTTGGTTATTACAACGCTCCGGAACAGACGGAAGCAGCGTTTGTCCGGAATCCCCTGAACCGACATTACCCGGAGCGCATTTACCGGACCGGTGATTTGGGAAAGTACACGGCGAGCGGAGACCTCATGTTCTGCGGGCGTCGGGATTTCCAGATCAAGCACATGGGGCACCGTATTGAGCTGGAGGAGGTCGAACGCGCGGTTTCCAACCTGCCGGGCGTGGAACGCTGCTGCTGCGTCTTTGATGAAGAAAAGCAGAAGCTTTACGGCTTCTATATCGGAGAACCGGACAGGAAAACGCTCCACAAACAGCTCAGAACACAGCTGCCCGCTTATATGGTGCCAGGGGCGCTCATTCGGTGCACAGTGTTCCCGTTGACCAAAAACGGCAAAGTGGATAGAAAAAGACTGCTTGAAGGGAGGCGCAGCAATGAACAGTCCGCAGCTGAAAAAACTGCTTGAAGAACAGAAACCCCCTTTTTATGTATTCGATGCGGGAGAACTGCGCCGCAGGATCCAAACCCTGCGGCGGGCGCTTCCCGGGCACATCCGCCTTTGCTATGCGGTCAAGGCCAACACATTTATTCTTAAAGAAATGCGTGCGCTGGTGGATCGCTTTGAGATCTGCTCGCCCGGCGAGCTTCGCATTTGCCGGAAGCTGGAGCTCCCCCAGGAGAAATTCGTGATTTCAGGGGTGTATAAGGAGCCGGCGCTGATGAACCGCCTGGTCTCTCAGGAGGGACAAATCGGGATCTATACCGTGGAGTCCATGACGCAGCTTTCCGTTTTACAGGAAGCGTCTGCAGCAGCAAACAGACGGTTGCCCATTTTGCTCCGGCTGACCAGCGGCAACCAGTTTGGACTCGACGAAACGGAGATCGAGCGTATCGTTGCGGCGCGCGGGGATATAGACGGTCTGGACATCCGCGGGATACAGTATTTTTCGGGCACACAGAAGGATTCGATCAGGCGCTTGGAAAAAGAGCTCGGCATGGTAGACCTTTTTCTGGAGAAATTGCGTGAGAAATACGGCTATCGGGCAAGCGAGCTGGAGTTTGGGCCGGGACTTCCGGTCTCGTATTTTGAGGGGAAGCCGTTTGATGAGGAAACGTTCCTGCAGCGGTTCTCCGCACTTCTGGACAAAATGAAATTCCGTGGAACGGTCACGATTGAGCTTGGCCGAAGCATTGCGGCAAGCTGCGGTACATACTGCACCAGTGTTGTCGACTTGAAATGCAATGATTCCGGGAATTACGCCATCGTAGACGGCGGTATGCACCAGCTTGTTTACTACGGTCAGTTTATGGCAATGAAGCATCCGCATGTCCGGCACTTATCCGCCGGTGCGTCTGCAGACGCCGAACCGCGAAACTGGAACATATGCGGTTCCCTGTGTACGATCAACGACATCCTTGTCAAACAGATTGTGTTGAACGATCTGCGGATCGGAGACGTTCTGGCGTTTGAAAATGCGGGCGCTTACTGCATTACGGAGGGAATCTCGCTTTTCCTGAGCCGGGATCTGCCGAAAGTCGTGCTGATCGATGAAAATGGAGCCGCGCGCATCGTGCGGGGCTCCCAGCAGACAGAGGCGCTGAATACGCCGCAGTATTGAAAAAGGCTTTAATAGCTACTGATTATTCTATAAGGAGAGGCATATGATGAAGAGACTCATTGAAATTCTGGAAGAAATCCAGCCGGAAGTGGATTACGCTACCTGTACTGACCTGATCGATGGGAGACATCTGGATTCGCTTTCCGTTCTCGCACTGGTCGCGGAATTGGAAGAGAAATTTGACATAACGATTCCCGCAGTGGAAATTGTTCCGGATAACTTCAATTCCGCAGAAAGCCTGTGGGCCATGATTGTGCGTTTGCAGGAGGAGGCCTAAGATGTTTTCCATCTCCTCCTACTTCTCGATTGAATATTTGGTGATTCTTTTGCCGATATCCGTGGCCTTGTACGCCGTGCTTCCGCAAAAGCTTCGCCGGATAAGCCTTCTGCTTTCGAGTTATGCATTTTTCTGGGCGGTCAGCGGAAAGCTGATCGCCTATTTGCTGTTTTCCACGCTTTCTACCCATTACACGGGCTTGTGGCTGTCCAGCCTTCAGGAAGATTGCGACCGGCTTGCGGCAGCGACCCCAAAGGAGAACCGCAAAGCCGTGAGGGTGCAGTATCGGCAAAAGCAGCGTCTTGTTGTCGCCTTTGCGGCGGCGCTGCATATCGGGCTTTTGTTGGTGCTGAAGTATGGGCCGTTTTTTGCGGGCAACATCAACACTGCTTTATGGGCGCTGCGCATCCCGTTCGCGCTGGAAATCCCGTCCTATATCCTGCCAATCGGCATCTCATTTTACACACTGCAGGCGATGGCCTACATTTTTGACGTATACAGGCGAAAGATCCCGGCCGATCGCAATCTCCTGCGTGTGGCGCTCTTTATGAGCTTTTTCCCGCAGATCATGGAGGGCCCGATCTGCCGCTATTCGGAAACGGCCGCGCAGCTTTGGGAGGCCCCGAAGCTGCAATACCGGAATCTCACGTTCGGCTTGCAGAGGATCCTTTTCGGCCTTATGAAAAAAATCGTTGTTGCGGATCGCCTGAACCTGATGATCAAAAATGTCTTTTCCGACTATCAGAATTACGACGGCTTTGTTCTTGCCGTAGCGGCGGTGGGGTATACCGTTCAGCTTTACATGGATTTTTCGGGGACCATGGATCTTGTCATCGGCAGCGGGCAGATTTTCGGAATGCGGTTGCCTGAAAACTTCCAGCGGCCGTTTTTCTCCAAATCCATATCGGAGTTCTGGAAAAGATGGCATATCACACTGGGAACCTGGTTTAAGGATTACGTTTTCTACCCGCTTTCCATGTCGGCGCCGCTGAAGAAGCTGACGGTCCGCGCCAGAAAGCGGCTCGGCAACCGGTTTGGGCCCCTTGCGTCCGGCGCCGTCGCGCTGTTCTGCGTCTGGCTATGCAACGGCCTCTGGCATGGAGCGGGATGGAATTATATATTCTTTGGCATGTACCATTTTGCACTGATTCTGGCGGGCAGCCTGATAGAGCCTCTGGCTGCACAGGCGGCGGAGAAGCTGCACATTGAAAGAAACAGCGCGCCGTATCGCTGCTTACGGATCGTTCGCACCTTGGCGCTGGTGTGCGTCGGCGAGCTTTTCTTCCGCGCCCACGGGCTCAAAGCCGGCCTCGCCATGTTTAAGAGGATCTTTACGGACTTTTCGCTGTCGACAGTTCAGGATCACTCCATCTTCACCTTTGGAATGGACAGACAGGATTTTCTGATTGTCGGGGTTGCGCTGGCGCTCGTTTTCACAGTCGGCGTTTTGCAGGAGCGCAATATAAAAATCCGGGCGCAGCTTGCAGCGAAAAATGTAGCGCTGCGCTTTGCAGCGTATTATGCGCTGATCCTCTTTGTTGTGATTTTCGGCGCTTATGGTGCAGGTTATGTCCCGGTAGATCCGATTTATGCCGGCTTTTAAGGAGAAGTGTTATGATCTATGCAAAAAGAATACTGTCCGTTATACTGTTTTTCGGAATGCTCGCCGCAATTCTGCTGATGGCTTCCTTCGTTTTTATACCGAAAAACAACATGTCTGAGTTCGGTATGGAGGAGGCGCAGGCCAACGGGATTCTCGGCGAAAAGGAGAATACCATCGACGTCCTGGTGCTTGGCGACAGCGAATCTTATTCGTCGATCTCGCCGATGCAGATCTGGAAGGAAACCGGCTATACGGCCTATGTATGCGGGACAAGCGCCCAGCCGCTGAACTACAGCGCGGTTTTGCTGCGCCGTGCCTTTGAAAAGCAAAAGCCCAAAATCGTGATTTTAGAGACCAATGCGATTTACAGGAAGATTTCTCCCAATCAAGCGGTCAATACGGCACTTGGCAATTTATTTTCCGTGTTTCAGTATCATGACCGATGGAAATCACTGGGGCTGCATGATTTTACGGGGAAGGCCAGATTCACATGGACCGATGATTACAAGGGGTACAGGTATAACACAAAAATCGTTCCCAGCAAAATCGGGCATATGAAACCTACTGAGGCGGTCGCGCAGATCCCGGATCTGAACGAGCAGTACGTCCGGGAAATGAAGGCGCTCTGCGACGAAAACGGCAGCCGGCTTGTGCTTCTGAGTACGCCGAGCACGGTAAATTGGAATTATGAGCGCCATAACGGCATTGTGACGCTGGCCGGGGCGCTGGGATGTACGTATATCGATCTGAATCTGATGAACGATCAGGTTCAGATCGACTGGAGCCGGGATACGCGCGATGCAGGTGATCATCTGAATCATTTCGGCGCGGTGAAAGTAACGCGCTACCTTTCCGATTATCTCAAAAAGACGGGGCTGCTGACGGATCACCGCGTGGACGCGGACTATGCAAAGTGGAATGATTCCCTGCAAAAGTACACGGCTGTAGTCGAAAGCGGCAATGCAAATAATGCGAATAAATAGTGCGGTGCGCTTTCCGGACGTATGCGGGTTTGCGGCCGATGCGGCCGCCGGTTTACAGGTATCTTCCGGTGACGCTGTCCTTGTTCGCGGCGATCTCGGCAGGCGTGCCGGCGGCTACGAGCCGGCCGCCCTCCTCGCCGCCGCCCGGCCCCATGTCGAGGATGTAGTCGGCGCTGCGGATCACGTCGAGATCGTGCTCGATCACGATGACGGTGGCGCCGTTTTCGATCAGCGTCCGGAACACGCCGAGCAGCGTCTGCACGTCCAGCGGATGCAGGCCGATCGTCGGCTCATCGAACACGAAAACAGAATCCGACTGGCCGCGGCCCATTTCGCTCGCGAGCTTCAGCCGCTGCGCCTCGCCGCCGGAAAGGCTCGGCGTCGCTTCGCCGAGCGTCAGGTAGCCGAGGCCGAGATCCTGCAGCACCTGCAGGCGCTGGCGCACGAGCTTGAGCCCGCCGCAGGCGGTGCAGGCGGAGGTGACGTCCATGCCCATCAGTTCGGGCAGCGTGTAGGATTTTTCCCCGCCGCCGGAATAGCGGACCGCTTCGGCGTCTCTGGCGTAGCGCGAGCCGCGGCAGTCCGGGCAGGGGATCTCCACGTCGGGCAGGAACTGCACGTCGAGGCTGATCACGCCTGTTCCGTCGCAGGTCGGGCAGCGCAGGCGGCCCGTGTTGTAGGAGAAGTCGCCGGCCTTGAAGCCGAGCCGCTTGGCGTCCGGCGTCTTCGCAAAGACCTTGCGCAGCTCGTCGTGCACGTTGGCGTAGGTGGCCACAGTCGAGCGCACGTTGATGCCGATCGGCGTGGCGTCGATCAGCTTGATCTGCCCGATGCCCGGCGCGTCGATCGAAAGGACGTGGTCGGGCAGCTTTTTGCCGGCGAGCGACGACGAAAGCGCGGGGACGAGGCTTTCGAGGATCAGCGTTGTCTTGCCGGAGCCGGACACGCCGGTGACGACGGTGAGCTTCCCTTTCGGGATGTCGACCTCCAGCGGCTTCACGGTGTGTATGGCCGTGGTGGACAGGTGGATCCGGCCGTCCTGAAACAGCGCGTCGGCGCGGGTGGCTGTCGGCATTCCGGCGTGGGCCTTCCCCGCGAGAAAGGGGCCGATCAAGGAGCGTTCGTTATCGGCGAGGTCCTGCACGGTGCCCTCGGCCACGACGCGGCCGCCGTCTGCGCCGGCGCGCGGCCCCATCTCGATGATCCAGTCCGCCTCCGAAAGGATCTGCGTGTCGTGGTCGACGAGCAGGACGGAATTCCCGTCGGCGACGAGGTCGTGCATGACCGCGTTCAGGCCGTCAATGTTCGACGGGTGCAACCCGATCGAGGGCTCGTCCAGCACGTAGAGCACGCCGGTCGTCCGGTTGCGCACCGCGCGGGCAAGCTGCATCCGCTGGCGCTCGCCGGTGGAGAGCGTGGAGGCGGCGCGGTCGAGCGTGAGGTAGGAGAGGCCGAGGTCCATCAGCCGGCGCGCCGCCGTGCGGAAGGAATCACAGATGCTTTCGGCCATCGGGCGCATCGGCGCGGGCAGCGAGGCCGGCACGTTGTCCACCCAGCGGACGAGGGCGGAGAGCGTCATGCGGCAGGCCTCGTCCAGCCCGATGCCGCGGAGCTTCGGCGCGCGGGCCGCATCGGAAAGGCGCGAGCCGCCGCAGTCGGGGCAGACGTCCTGCTTCAGAAACTTTTCCACCCGCTTCATGCCCTTTTCGTCCTTGACCTTGGCCAACGCGTTTTCCACCGTGTAAACGGCGTTGTAATAGGTGAAGTCGAGCTCGCCGGCCTGTTCGGAATTTTTGGCGTGGTAGAAGATGTGCTTTTTCACGGCGGGACCGTTGTAGACGATGTCCTTTTCCTCCGCCGAAAGCGTGCGGAACGGGACGTCCGTGCGGACGCCCATCGCCCGGCAGACGTCGGTCATCAGCGACCACATCAGCGTGTTCCACGGCGCGACCGCGCCCTCGTCGATCGAGAGCGATTCGTCCGGGACGAGCGTGCTGCGGTCGACCGTCCGCACGATGCCGGTTCCGCTGCAGGTGGGGCAGGCGCCCTGGCTGTTGAAGGCCAGCTCCTCGGCGCCCGGCGGAAAGAAGCGCACGCCGCACACGGGGCAGGTCAGCGCCTTGCCCTCCGCAACGGCCAGCGTCGGCGCGAGATAATGCCCGTTCGGGCAGCGGTGGCTGGCCAGGCGGGAGAACATCAGCCGCAGACTGTTGAGCAGCTCCGTGCCGGTGCCGAAGGTGCTGCGGATGCCGGGCACGCCGGGCCGCTGGTGCAGAGCGAGCGCGGCCGGCACGTACAGCACCTCGTCCACGTCGGCCTTTGCGGCCTGCGTCATGCGCCGCCGGGTGTAGGTGGAGAGGGCCTCGAGATAGCGCCGGGAGCCCTCCGCATACAGCACGCCGAGGGCCAGCGAGGACTTCCCGGAGCCGGACACCCCGGCGATGCCGACGATCCGGTTCAGCGGCACGTCGACGTCGATATTTTTCAGATTGTGGACTCTTGCGCCCCGGATTTCGATTGCCTTCGGGGCTTCCGGCCTGTCGTTCATGCAGATACCTTCCCAGAATAAAAATTAAGCGTGTCTATTATAGCACGGCCGGGGCGGAATGTCCACGCAAGGCGCAGAGGAGGAAATTACAGCCGATTTCCCCGTTGCGTAAAGAAAAACGTTGACAAATGTAAAAATTATGGTATAATAATTTTTGTTGAGCGCGAGTGCTGGAATTGGCAGACAGGCACGTTTGAGGGGCGTGTGTTTATGACGTACGGGTTCAAGTCCCGTCTCGCGCACCAAAACGGAGCAAGCGATAAGGCTTGCTCCGTTTTTCTTATCTGTTTTTTCGGGCGGCGGGACGTATCTGTGCCGCCAGGCCTTGGCCCGGAATGCCCCCGCTGCCGTCGGACTTCGGTTTCATTTTGTCGCTTCGCGGCGGCTTTGGCGCGGGGAAACAGGGCCTTTCTGGGTGCAAAACAGGCGGAATCTGGATCCTCCGGGGAGTTCCAAATTCCGCCTGTCTTTTTTATGCGGCAAATGCGGTTTTTGCGGAAAACCCGCGCTTCAAGCGCTTTTAAAGCTGCGCGAGGATTTCCGCCGCGTTTGTATCCGGCTTTACCTTGGGCATCACCCTCTGGATTTTGCCCTGCTCGTCGATGAGGAAGGTCGTGCGCACGACGCCCATCGTGGTCTTGCCGTACATCTTCTTTTCCTGCCAGACGCCGTACGCCTGAATGGCGGTCAGCTCCGGGTCCGAAAGCAGGATAAAGGGCAGCGCGTGCTTTTCGGCAAATCTGCTGTGGGAGGCGACGCTGTCGCGGCTGATGCCGATCACTTCGACGCCCTTTTTCTGAAATTCCCCGTACAGCCCGGCAAACGCGCAGGCCTGTCTGGTGCAGCCGGGCGTGTTGTCCTTGGGGTAGAAGTACAGAACCACCTTTTTGCCGGCGAAGTCGGAGAGGGAAACGGTCTTGCCGTCCTTGTCCTCCAGTGTAAACTCCGGCGCTTTATCTCCGATGTTGAGCATAATGATCCTCCTATTCCGTAATCATCTGAATTCCTTTTTCGAGCGTTTCAAAATCGAGCATCCCTCTGCCGTACGTCACCAGATTTCCATTTTCGTCGATGAAGAAGGTGGCGGGAAATCCGGATACCTGGTACGCGTTGACGGCGTCGAAATTCGTGTCGAAGAAAACGTCAAACTGGAAGCCCTCCTGTTCGACGTATTCCTTTGCAGACGCCATTGTCTCCTGAATGCCGTCGGTGGCGTTTACCATGAGGAACTGCACATCCGGGTATTTTTCATACGCCCGGTCGAAATCCGGCATTTCCTCCTTGCAGTAATAGCACCAGGTGGCCCAGAAATTGAGGACGACGGGCTTGCCCTTGTAATCGGAAAGGTGCACCTCGTTGCCGTCGCCGTCGTATACCGTGAAATCGGGCGCCGCAAATTCGCTTTCCTGTGCGGACTGCTCCTGTGTCTGCGCGCTCTGCATCAGGTTTTCCCCGCTGTAATTCGCGCTCAGCACGCGGTACAAAACGGCGGCGCCTGCGATCACGACGACGAGGCCGGCCGCGAGAAGGATCCACTTGATCTTGCTTTTCATATTAATCTCCATTCCTTATTATTTTTTTGTGCCGGTCGGCGAAGCCGATTGCCGCTTTGCTCGTTGCGGCAAAGGCA
>USBH01000045.1 GCA_900552925.1 uncultured Oscillospiraceae bacterium | reverse complement strand
CTCGGAGATGTGTATAAGAGACAGGTGTCGAGCGCCGTCCACTCCGGCATGAACCGCCCGGCAAACACGCGCCAGCCGCCCCGGAGGAATTCCTCGCAGAGCGAGAAGCCCACGCCGCGGTCCGCGCCGGTGATCCATACGGTTTTCTTTTCCATCTGCATCACTGCTCCTTCATGCACCATTCGGCGGCGTTCGTGAACAGCCGCTGGAACCGCTCGTCCTCCCACACGTCCAGCGTGTGGCCGGGCGTCAGCGCGCAGAGGCGGCCTTTGCCGATTTCCCGCGTATAGCCCGCCGGCTGGACGCCGCCTTTTTCGGAGCGGCTCTCCAGAAAGACCTGCGCGTCTTCGCACGTCATCTCCATCGCGTAGTGTTCGTCGCGGATGACAAAATCCGGCACGCCGTCGAGGACCGGGTGCGCCGGCAGCGCGGCCTGCAGATGCACGGTGCAGCGCGGCGGATGCCCGCGGAAGGCCGAGCCGACAAGCTGCACGTATTCGGGGCAGCGCTCCTCGTTGTAGGCCAGGCCGGAATGGATCACAAGCAGGCCGCCGCCCACCCGGACGTATTCCTCCAGCTCGGCTGGGCCGACCTCGGTGACGCCCGCCTCGAACCACGGCGCGGTGTTCGCCGCGATCACGTTGTTGCTCTTGCAGCAGACGATCAGCCGGTATTTCGCGATGCGCTCCGGCGTGAGGATGTCCTTCGCCGCCTTGACGATGTCGAACGAAAAGCGGCCGTCCGTGCGCGCGGCAAGCCCTTTTTCGATGACCTCGGCCGGGTGCCAGAGGTCGTCGCAGATCACCAATACTTTCTCCATAACCCCATCTACTTTCTGTTTCAGATTCTCCAGAACCGGAGTTGTTATCATTATACAGCAAAAAGCGCCAAAAGAACAAGGTGAAAACTATGTTTTTGCAGTCTTTTTCACAGGGATGCGCGCCGGCGCCGCTTTCCTGCTTTTTCGGGCTGCGCTTTACGCACACAGCGAAAGCCACGCGGGCCGCCAACCGCCCGGCCTTTGAGATAAATATGAAAAAGCGGCCCGCAGCAAGCTGCGGACCGCCCAAATTGCACGGAAACTTATTTCGTCTTCTTCGGTGCCTTCGCCGTCTTCGTGGTCTTGGCGGCAGCCCTGGCCGGCTTCTCCGCCTTGACTTCCTTCACGGCGCGCTTGACCGGCGCCTTCGCTTCCTTTTCCACCTCGGTCAGAACCCAGTCCTGGTTCTCGCCCTTGACGAACTCCCAGAGCTGTGCCGGCGCGTAATCGGAATCGCTGATGTCCTTGATGTCGACAACCTTGCCGGAAGCCGCATGCATGACCTTGCGGAAGCCTCTCGTCGTGGTCGTCAGCTTCCACAGCTGCGCCGCGCTGCCCTCCGGCTCTGCGAGGGTAAGCGCCGTGCCGTTTTCCGCTTCGCCGGAAACCGTGAGCGCGAGGCCGGTCGCCTTGTTGACAAGCTGAACCGCGGTGCCCTCGGCGGGAACTGCGCGCCAGATCTGCACGTCGCTGCCGTCTTCGGTCATCTGCACGGCCGCGCCGTTACAGGCAGCCAGCATCTTGCCGCTTCTGCGGTTTGTGAGAACGTACTTTTTTTCCATTTTCACTGCCATAGTTTTTTTCTCCTTCATGGTATATATGCGGTGGATTGCTTTCTAATTTCTGTAATATAAGTATAAGCTCTGATTGCCGCAAAGTCAAATTTCCGATTTTTGCGGCTTCGCCGTGCGCTTCCTGTTGTTTCCCACAGATTCTGCGCCGTTTTCCGCACACTTCCGGAGAATTTGCGAAAAATCATTTCTAAAGTCGCGCGCGCTCGGAAAAGCCCCTCTATTTTTTACCCAAAAACAAAAAAGACTTTTGGCAAATATTCTCCATCTTTTTGCCCGACGCCGCCCGAAATTGTAAGAGAAAATTCATTTCTGACGCCTTGCAATCGCCTGTATATTCGTGTATCCTTTTATAAGATTACTTTTTGGAAAGGGAAACTGGGCATGGAAGCTGGAAAAACGGAAAACACGCGGCCTCGCCCTCTGACCGATCTCCACACGGGACTGACGGCGGAAGCGGTGCGCGAACGGGTCCAAAAGGGGCTCCACAACGCGGATGAAGGCATCAAAACCAAAACGGAAAAACAGATCATTCTGGAGAACACATTCACGTTCTTCAACATTCTGAACTTTGTGCTGGCCTTTTTTGTCCTGCTGGTCGGCTCGTTCAAGAACCTGCTGTTTCTCGGCGTCATCTTTTCAAACGCCGCGATCGGCTCTTTTCAGGGCATACGCGCCAAGCGGACGATCGACAAGCTCTCGCTGATCTCCGCGCCGAAGGCCACGGTGCTGCGGGACGGCACGCTGCAGAGCATCGCCGTGCACGAGATCGTGCTCGACGACGTGATGCAGCTCTCCAACGGGCAGCAGATCTGCGCCGACGCCTTTGTGCGGCAGGGCGAGGTCGAGGTCAACGAATCGCTGATTACCGGCGAGAGCGACCCGGTGCTCAAGCACGCCGGCGACAAGCTGCTTTCGGGCAGCTTCATCGTTTCCGGAAGCTGCCTCGCGCAGGTGGAGCACGTCGGCCGCGACAATTACGCGAACCGCATCGCGAACGACGCAAAATACATCAAACAGTCGCATTCGGAAATCATGCACGCACTGAACTTCATCGTCAAGACGATCGGCTTCGCGCTGATCCCGATCGGCCTGCTGCTCTTCGGCAAGCAGTTCTTCATCCTGCACGACTCGATTCAGGACGCGGTCGTCAGCTCGGTCGCCGCCATGATCGGCATGATCCCGGAGGGTTTGATCCTGCTGACCAGCGTCGTCTTCGCCGTCAGCGTAATCCGGCTCTCGCGCTACAAGACGCTTGTGCAGGACCTCTACTGTACCGAATCGCTCGCGCGCGTCGACGTGCTGTGCCTCGACAAAACCGGCACGATCACCGAAGGCACGATGCAGGTCGACGAGATCATCCCGCTCGAGGGCTACACGGAAGCCGACATGGCGCAGGCGCTGACCGCGCTGGTCGGCGCGCTCTCCGACGACAACCCGACCTACAACGCCGTGAAGGCGCATTTCGCGGGCGAATCGTTCTGGCGCGCGCGCGCGGTCGTCCCCTTCTCCTCGGCGCGCAAATGGAGCGGCGCGACGTTCGACGGCCGCGGCACGTACGTGATGGGCGCCGGCGAGTTCATCCTGCACGAGCGCTTCGACGCGCTGCGCGCGCAGACGGAAGCCTACGCCGCGCGCGGTGAGCGCGTGCTGCTGCTCGCCCGCGCGGACGGCGCGTTTGCCGAGGACAAATCGCTGCCAGCGGACGTGCAGCCGATCGGCCTGATCGCCATCAGCGACAAGATCCGCGCTGAGGCGCCGCAGACGCTGCGCTACTTCGCCGAGCAGGGCGTGACGCTGAAGGTCATCTCCGGCGACAACGCCGTGACCGTCTCGAACATCGCGCGGAAAGCGGGCCTTGCGGACGCCGAAAACTACTGCGACGCCACGACGCTGCAGACCGAAGAGGAGATCAGCGCGGCGATCGAGCAGTACACGGTGTTCGGCCGCGTGACGCCGCAGCAGAAGCTGCAGTTCGTCAAGGCGCTCAAGGCGAACGGCCACACGGTCGCGATGACCGGCGACGGCGTCAACGACGTGCTGGCGCTCAAGGAGTCCGACTGCAGCATCGCGATGGCCTCGGGCAGCGACGCCGCGCGCACGGTCTCGAATCTCGTCCTGCTCGATTCGAACTTCGCTTCGATGCCGCAGGTCGTGAAGGAGGGGCGGCGCTCGATCAACAACCTGCAGCGCTCCGCCTCGCTGTTTTTGCAGAAAACGATTTACTCGATCATCCTCGGCGTGCTGTTCATCTTCCTGCCCGCCTCGTATCCCTTTGAGCCGATCCACCTGACCTTCGTCAGCGCGCTGACGATCGGCGCGCCGTCCTTCGTGCTGGCGCTCGAGCCGAACAGCGACCGCATACAGGGAAACTTCCTGACGAACGTGCTCAAGAAGTCGTTCCCCTCGGCTTTGACCATGATCCTCGGCGTCCTGTTCCTCTGCCTGTTCCAGCAGCAGCTCGGGCTCACGCAGGAGCAGGTTTCGACGCTCTCGGTCATCGTCGCGTTTACCGTCGGCTTCATGCTGATGTTCAAGCTCTGCGTCCCGTTCAACGCGCTGCGCGGCGCGCTCTTCGGCATCATGATGCTGGCGTTCATTCTCGGCTACGTCCTCTTCATGGACATCTTCTCGCTCATACCGCTGACCGCCTCGATGCTCTTTGTGCTGATCCCCCTGCTGCTCGTGCTGATCGCCTTTATGATTCTCTCCAATCACTTCATGGAGCACATCGCCGAGCAGCACGCGAACCGGTTCTTCTCCTCCAAGCTGTTCCAGCGGCTGCACGGCGCCGGCCGGAAGCGCCGCGGCGCCTGAGACCGCCCGGCTTTCGCGCACAACGCCTTTGCGGTTCCGTTTGAAAACCGAACAGATTCGAATAAACAGCGGAAGCCCCGGATGCAGAATCCGGGGCTTCCATTTTTGCAGGCGGACCGGCCGAGTGACCGCCTGCCGCTTACTCCGATTTACAGGATGCAGTAATCCCGCATGTACTTCTCCATCGCCGGCAGGATGTCGTCGTACTCGCCGGACTGCACCAGATAGTCGTGGATGTCCTCGACCGTGACGATCGCATGCACGTTGAGGCCGTATTCCTCCTTGACCTCCATGATCGCGGTCTTGCCGGGCACCTTGCCGATCTCGCAGCGGTTGACGGAGATGAACATATCGTCCACGCGCACGTCGCCGCAGCCGTACAGGATCGGCATCGTCTCGCGCACCGCCGTGCCCGCCGTGATCACATCCTCGATGATGATGATCCGGTCGTCGTCGGTCGGCTTGTAGCCCACGAGGCTGCCGCCCTCGCCGTGGTCTTTCTCCTCCTTGCGATTGAAGAAGTACGGCTTGGAGATCCCGTACTCGTTGTACAGCGCGGCCGCGGTCGCCGTGACCAGCGGGATGCCCTTGTAGGCCGGGCCGAACATCGCGGTGAAGTCCTCGCCGACGGTTTCCTTGACAAGCGCCGCATAGAATTTGCCGAGCTTCGCGATCTGCTCGCCGGTCTTGTAATTGCCGGTGTTGACGAAATACGGCGTGCTGCGCCCGCTCTTCGTCACGAAGGAGCCGAAACGCAGGACATCCGCAGACATCATGAATTCGATAAACGCCTTTTTATTCTCGGTCAGCATGCTTTCCCATCCTTTGTTTTTTCTTTTCCGCCGCAGCCCGCCGCAAAACGGACGCGCAGCCGGTTTTCTCAAGACAATTATACCATGCGCCGCCGCACAATGCAATGCGGGAATTCCGCGGCGCACGCGTGCCTGCACGCGGCAAAGCCGGAAAAAGCCGCGCCGGCCGATTTCTTTTGCGCGTAAAAAAGGGGGCGCATGGAAAAGGGCCGCCGCAATCTGGCGGCAGCCCCCTTTGTCTTTCAGCTTTTAGACATCCGTCTCGTCTTTATACAGATTGAAGCGAAACAGCTTCGACTCGTCTTCCTCGTTGTCGCATATTACGAAGGCCTCGGCGATCTTGCCGCCTTCAATCAGTCTTGTCAGACCGACCAGCTGGCAGAGCTTACTCTTCAGATTCAGCTTATCGCCATCCCGCGTCATCAGGTACACGTTGCCGACGCACTTGTCAAGAACAGCCAGGAAGCCGGGAACATCGATGTCGTGGAGCTCGATCATTTTAGACATAATCCATCTCTCCTTCTAAACTGAGATTTCACACCATTATCGATACGTAAGTATCCATAATATCCTATGATGGCCTTATTCTACCATACAGGTTTCAAATGCACAATGCCCGAACGCCACAAACAAAAAATGTGTTCGACACGGTTTTCTGTGGGTTTTGTAAGAATTTCCTTGCCTTATTCACCCGAAGCGCCGTAGTTTGAGAGCACGCGCGCGCTCGGATCATCGACATCGCAGCCGGCCCACGCGCGGTTCGGCATCCAGAAGCCGGCGATCATTTCCGCCTGCCCCGGGTAGTACTTTTCGAAGATTTCCCGGTACAGCAGCGACTCCTTCGTGAAGGGCCGGGCGTGCGTGTAGCGGGCGGCGCGCAGGCGCAGTTCGTCATCGGTGTACTGCGTTTCGGCGTACGCCTTGAGATGGTCGACCATCGAGTGGCCGACCGCGTCGGAAAACGCGGCCTTCTCCCGGTACAGGATCGACAGCGGCAAATAGTCGCCCTCGAAGGCGTGGCGCAGAAGGTACTTGCCCTTCTGGTATTTGTTGCGCTTCATCTCCGGGTCGATCGCCATGACATAGCGCACGAAGTCGAGGTCGCCGAACGGGACGCGCGCCTCGAGCCCGTTGACCGAGATGCACCGGTCGGCGCGGAGCACGTCGTACATGTGCAGCTCGCGCACGCGCTTTTCCGCCTCCTGCTGGAAGGCCTCGGCGCTCGGCGCAAAATCGGTGTACTTGTAGCCGAACAGCTCGTCGGAGATCTCACCGGTCAGCAGCACGCGGATGTCCGTCTGCGCGCGGATCGCTTTGCAGATCAGGTACATGCCCATGCTCGCGCGGATCGTCGTGATGTCGAACGTGCCGAGCAGGCGGATCACCGTCTCCAGGTTTTCGAGCACGTCGTCCTCCGTGATGATGATCTCCGTGTGGTCGCTGTGGATATAATCGGCGACCTCTCTGGCGTATTTGAGGTCGATCGCATCCGCGCGCATGCCGATCGCAAAGGTGCGGATCGGCTTTTGCAGACATTTCGCCGCAACGGCACAGACGAGCGAGCTGTCGAGGCCGCCGCTCAGCAGGAAGCCGACCGGCGCGTCGGCGTCGAGCCGCTTTTCAATGCCGCGCACCAGCTTTTCCCGGATGTTCCGGCAGACGGTCTCCATGTCGTCCCGGCAGACGGCGTCGACCGCGGCGATGTCGCAGTAGCAGACGAACGCGCCGTCCTTGTAATAGTGCCCGGGCGGGAACGGCATGATTTTTGCGCAGAGCCCGACAAGGTTTTTCGGCTCGCTCGCAAACATAATGTGCCCGGACGCGCTGTAGCCGTAGTACAGCGGGCGGATGCCGATCGGGTCGCGTGCCGCAAGGAAGCCGCCCGTCTCCGCATCGTACAGGATCATCGCAAACTCCGCGTCGAGCATCGCGAACATATCGACGCCGTACTCGCGGTAGAGTGGCAGCAGAATCTCGCAGTCGGAGTCGCTTTCAAACGCATAGCCCTTTTCGGCCAGCGCCGCCCGCATCGCGCGGAAGCCGTACAGCTCGCCGTTGCAGACGACGCTCGAGCCGCCGAGCGTGAACGGCTGCATACCGGATTCCGTCAGGCCCATGATCGCAAGGCGGTGGAAAAAGAGCCAGCCCGCCGGCGTTTCCAGCGTGCGCGACGCGTCCGGCCCGCGCGATTTCGTCCGCGCAAAGCCGCGCGTCAGGTCCTCGAGCCGAAGATCCTTCGCCGTATACCCCATGATCGAACACATAATGATGACCTCCCAGTCGATAGATTTTCGGGACAAACAAAAAGACAGCCGTCCGTCCCCATACTTAGGACGAACTGCTGTCGCATCCGCGGTGCCACCTAAATTATCTTCAAAAGATCACCTTTACTGTCTCCAACAAGACAGGCACGGCTTAACGCGCCGCCACACGGATCACCTACTCGGCAAGCCTTTCGGATCACGGCTCCGAAGTGTTATTCGCCGGAACGCTTCCGCGGGGTTCCCACTGTCTCCCGCTCACTGTGCAAAACGGCTCCCGGTTACTTCTCTTCATCAAGGCCACTTTTATTTGATGCAATATTTATACCATCTGCATTTCATTTTGTCAAGTACATTTTTTAATTTTCCAAAGATTTTAAATTGATTTTGCATTTCCATCTTTATATTCCTGCATTTTTCTCGTTCTGTTTGCTTTTGCACGCGCGATTTTCCGCAAAATCCGCGCCGGGGCTTTTCAAGGCGGGCCGTTTGTATTATAATAAACACAAAGCAACCGAGGAGGTTTTCCACATGTTTTCCTATAAATCCCTGAAAAGCGGCACGGACATCCGCGGCGTTGCGAGCGAAGGCGGCGGCGCGCCGGTCAACCTGACGGACGAGGTCGTCGAGCGCATCGCTGGCGGCTTCCTCATCTGGTGCGAAAAGCACCTCGAGAAGCCGGCCGCCGGACTGAAAATCGCCGTCGGCCACGATTCCCGCATCTCGGCGGACCGCATCTCGGCGGCGCTCTGCCGCGCCTTTACGCCCTGCGGCGTGCAGGTGCTGGACTGCGGCCTCGCCTCCACGCCGTCGATGTTCATGGCGACGCTGGAGCTGCCCTGCGACTGCGCTGTGCAGATCACCGCGAGCCACCACCCGTTCTTCCGCAACGGCCTGAAGTTCTTCACGCCCGCGGGCGGCCTCGACAGCCCCGACATCTCCGAGATCCTCGCATACGCGGAAGCCGGCGAAGCGCCGTCCCCCGCTGCGGGCGGCAGCGTGACGCCGACCGACTACATGACGCGCTACGCCGCAAACCTGCGCGAGATGATCAAGGACGGCGTTGCCGCGCCGGACCGCGACCACCCGCTTCAGGGCTTCAAGATCGTCGTGGACGCCGGAAACGGCGCCGGCGGCTTCTACGCGACCGAGGTGCTCGAGCCGCTCGGCGCGGACATCACCGGCAGCCAGTTCCTCGAGCCGGACGGCCGCTTCCCGAACCACATCCCGAACCCCGAAAACGAGGAGGCCATGCAGAGCGTCTGCGCGGCGACCGTGCGCGCCGGCGCCGACCTCGGCGTGATCTTCGACACCGACGTGGACCGCGGCGGCGCCGTGGACAGCCGCGGCGAGGAGATCAACCGCAACCGCCTCGTCGCGATCGCCTCGGCCATCGCGCTCGAAAACAACCCGGGCGGCACCGTCGTCACCGACTCGATCACCTCCGACGGCCTCAAGACCTACATCGAGCAGACGCTCGGCGGGCGCCACCACCGCTTCAAGCGCGGGTACAAGAACGTCATCAACGAGGCGCTGCGCCTGAACGCCGAGGGCGTCAACTGCCCGCTCGCGATCGAGACGAGCGGCCACGCGGCGCTGCGCGAGAACCACTTCCTTGACGACGGCGCGTATCTCGTGACGAAGATCATCATCAAGGCCGCGCAGCTGCGCCGGGAGGGCAAGACGCTCGACAGCCTCATCGCCGATTTGCAGGAGGCCAAGGAGGAAAAGGAGCTGCGCTTCCCGATCACCGCGGCGGACTTCCGCCCCGTCGGCGAAAAGCTGATCGCCGACCTCGGCGCTTATGCCGAACAGGCCGGCTGGGCCGTCGCGCCCGACAATCGCGAGGGCATCCGCATCTCGTTCCCGGCGGACGAGGGCGACGGCTGGTTCCTGCTGCGCATGAGCGTGCACGACCCGATCCTGCCGCTGAACCTCGAGAGCAACGTGGCGGGCGGCGTGCGCGTCCTCGCCGAAAAGCTGCTCACCTTCCTGCAGCAGGCCGATACCGACAGCGTCGACTACACGAGTCTGCGGGAATTTCTGAACGCATAACGCGGAAAGCAGGAGAAGGCCACGGAAGCCTTCCCCTGCTTTTTTCGTCCGGCGGGATTCAAGCGCCGAACAGCGCGGCGACCGCGTTCACCGCCATACAGAGCGCAACGCCGCACCCCGTCGGGATCAGGAACGACGCGACGGTCCATTTGAGGCTCTGCGTCTCCTTTTTGATCGTCATCAGCGTCGTCGAGCACGGCCAGTGGAACAGCGAGAACAGCATCGTGCACCTGTCTCTTATACACATCTCCGAGCCCACGAGACTGCAGCTAATCTC
>USBH01000044.1 GCA_900552925.1 uncultured Oscillospiraceae bacterium | reverse complement strand
TCTACACCGTCTAATTCGTCGGCAGCGTCAGATGTGTATAAGAGACAGGGTCTGCATGCTTGTGTTCGGTTACCCGACCGCACAGCAGCGCGAACGGCCGCAGACCACGCGCTTTCCGAAGCGCTGCGTCGTTTTCGAAAACCGATACCGCGAGCTGACCGAGGAGGAGCTGCTCGGCATGATGCCGAACGACCGCACGAAAGCGCTCTACAACCGGAAATACGTTTCCGCATTCGCAAAGGAAATGGTCCGCTCCACAAAGGAAATTTTCAAAAACTGGAACCGAAAGGATTAAGCTATGCTGCATATCGGATGTCATCTCTCCGCCGCAAAGGGCTACTACGCCATGGGCAAAACCGCGCTCTCAATCGGCGCCGACACATTTCAGTTCTTCACGCGGAACCCCCGCGGCAGCCGCGCAAAGCCGCTCGACCCCGAGGACGCCCGGAAGCTGAACGACCTTGCCGCGGAAAACCGCTTTGCCGTGCTGCTCGCCCACGCGCCGTACACGATCAACCCGTGCTCGGCCAGCGCGGAGACGCGCACCTTTGCGCTGGAAACCATGCGGGACGACCTGCAGCGCCTCGAGGCGACGCCGCACAACCTCTACAATTTCCACCCCGGCAGCCATGTCGGGCAGGGCGTGGAGACCGGCATCGCGCAGATCGCCGACACGCTGAACCAGATTCTGCTGCCGGAGCAGACGACGACCGTGCTGCTCGAAACGATGGCCGGCAAGGGCAGTGAGGTCGGCTCCCGCTTTGAGGAGCTGCGCGAGATTCTGGACCGCGTCACCCTTTCATCGCACATGGGCGTCTGTCTGGACACCTGCCACGTCTTTGACGCGGGATACGACATCGTGAACGATCTGGACGGCGTGCTCGCGGAATTCGACCGCGTGATCGGGCTGGACCGGCTGCGGGCGATCCACATCAACGACAGCATGTTCGGCCTTTCCAGCCACAAGGACCGCCACGCCAAAATCGGCGAGGGAAAGATCGGGCTGGAGGCCTTTACACGCATCGTCAACCACCCGGTGCTGCGCAGCCTGCCCTTCTATCTGGAAACGCCGAACGAGCTGCCCGGCTACAAGGCGGAAATCGAGCTGCTGCGCAGCGTATACGCAGAATAATCCCCGTCTCTATACGCGAAAAGCGGACATTGCCTAGTTTGGCAATGCCCGCTTTTTTGTCTCTGTGTCGATCTGCACGTCTCCCCCGTCCGGCCTGTAGCCGTGAAGACCGCTTTACGCCTTTTCGGGCGCGCTGCTTCGGACCGTATTCAGGTAATAATTTCCGTCGTTGACCGTCTGATTCGCCGTTTCAGCCGCGTCGAGGTCATTGAAGTGCCACCACTCCGAGGCCAGCGGTGTCAGGCCGGCGTCCGTGCAGTAGGTACGCAGCAGAAGCGCCGCTTCGTTCATCGTGTCCGCAGCCGGTCCAGCCCGCTCGTGCAATCCTTTGTCGTTTTCCGTCGGTTCAGGACGGGCCGCGCTCAACCGCATGCATCGGCCCCGCAGGCATTTGCTGCAAATTTCTTTCCGAAAGCCCTTGCTTTTTACAGAAAACGGCGTTAAACTCTCCATTAAGATTAGAGTCTCAGGAGGGATCTTATGAAGGACAATCTGATTCCCATCGGCAAGATGGCCGCAATGAACCGGGTCTCCGTCCCCACCCTGCGCCTTTACGACGAAAAGGGCCTGCTCAAGCCCCGGTACGTCGATCCGGAAACGGGATACCGGTATTACGACATCGACCAGAACGCCCGGCTGGATATGATCGCCTACATGAAAGAGCTCGGCATGAGCCTGGCCCAGATCGCGCAGGTGCTGCAAAAGGAGGACATCTCCCTGATCGAGGAGCTGCTCTCGCAGAAAAACGAGCAGATCCACGAGCAGATGCGTCGGCTCAAGGCCCAGCACGACGCGGTGGAGCGGGCGATCCTGTCCATCGAGCGGTACCGCAAGTCCCCGGCGACCGGCACGCTCTCTTTGGAGTATATCGACCGGCGCTTCGCCTGGGGCATCCCCTGCGCATACAACTTTTATCAGGACGACGTGCACAGCTACGAGCAGAGCCTGCGCGCGCTGCGGCTGAAGCTGGAGGAAAAGGGCTTCCAGCAGATCCACTCCTACAACATCGGCACCTCCATCCTCCGGGAGGACTTCCTCGCGGACCACTTTACGGCGGACCGGATCTTCATTTTCGCCAGCACGCGGGACCAGGGCGACCTCTCGGCCCTGCAGGTGGTCGAGAGCGGCATGTACGCCTGCATCTACCTCGACAACTACGACGACGAGGTGCGCTGCGCGCGTCTCCTGAGAAGCCATTGCGCGGACATGGGCTACCACGTGGCCGGCGACTATATCTGCGAGGTCATGACGGGCTTCAATGTGTTCGACAACGACCCGCGCAGCATGTTCCTCCGGCTGCAGGTGCCGGTCACTTTTCAGAAATAAAGAGAAATTGCCAAAAATTTCACATTCCCTCTTGACTCTTCCTTCGCATGAGGGTTTAAACTGAAGACAGACGAGGCAGAATAGAAAGAGAGCATCTTTTGTGTTCTGCAACAACACATGCTGTGAAGGAGGAACTGATATGGAAAAAATCAAGGTTGTGCAGTATGGGTGCGGCAAAATGGCGAAGTACACCCTGCGCTATCTGTACGAGCACGGCGCCCAGATCGTAGGCGCCATCGACGTGAACCCGCAGGTCGTCGGCATGGATGTGGGCGACTACGCCGGGCTGGGCCTGAAAACAGGCGTCATTATTTCCGACGACGCCGACAGCGTTCTGGATTCGTGCAATGCGGACGTGGCCATCGTCACCCTGTTCAGCTTCATCGGGGACATCTACGACCATGTGGAAAAATGCGTCTCCCGCGGCATCAACGTGATCACGACCTGCGAGGAAGCCATCTATCCGTGGACGACCTCGGCAGCGCAGATCAACCGTCTGGACGCTCTGGCCAGAGAAAACAACTGCACGATCACCGGCTCCGGCATGCAGGATATTTTCTGGATCAACATGGTCGCCATGGTGGCCAGCGGCTGCAACAAAATCGAGAAGATCAAGGGCGCCTACAGCTACAACGTGGAGGACTACGGCCTTGCTCTGGCCAACGCCCACGGCTGCGACCTGACGCCCGAGGAATTTGAGCAGAAGATCGCCCACCCCGCGGAATTTGAGCCCTCCTACGCGTGGAACGCCAGCGAGGCCATCTGCAGCAAGCTGGGGCTGACGATCCGGTCCATCACGCAGAAGCATGTGCCCTGCATCGTGGACTACGACGTATACAGCGCAACGCTGGGCAAGACCATCCCGGCCGGCAACTGCATCGGCATGTCCGCGGTGGTCACCATCGAGACCATGCAGGGCATCACGATCGAGGAAGAGACCATCGGCAAGGTGTACGGCCCGGACGACGGCGACATGTGCGACTGGTGGATCACCGGCGAGCCAAACACGGAGTTCCATGTTGTGAAGCCGGCCACCGTCGAGCACACCTGCGCGACGATCGTCAACCGGATCCCCAGCCTTTTCAACGCGCCTGCCGGTTACGTCACCTGCGACCAGCTCGAGCCTCATAGCTATCTGACCTATCCGATGGAATATTACCTGTAAGCGTTTCTTTACGAAAAGCAGCGCCTTTACCAGCCGGTAAAGGCGCTACTTTTTTTGTGCGGATATGTGTGCTCAAATTATCGCAAAAAGTCATTCTCTCAGCGGTCCGTCACGCCACGCTTACACGTGCCCGGCCTTTACGCCCGGAACAGCTCGGCCGCGCGGGTCAGGATCTGCCTGCACTGCAGCGGGATGCGCCCGAGCCCGTCGGGGCCGACATTCAGCAGATAGTTGATGCCGAGGCGGCGCAGCTTTTCCCGGTTCGCCGCGATGGTTTCCGCGCTTTTCCAGTCCTGATCCCACGCGCAGTATCCCCACGAGTGGTTCATTGTGGCCGCCGTTTCGTACAGCCCGTAGGGCGAGGGCTTGAAGCCGTCGATCTCGTTCATCGACACGTTGTCGAGCGAAGCGTCGCTCGGCACTTCCGACGGGATCTCGTTGTCGCCGAGCGAGACATAATCGTACGTGCCGTTGCCGAGTCTGGAATTGATCAGACAATCGGGCTGATACCGCTTCACGGCGTCGTACAGCTTCCGGCTCTGCTCCTCGCGCAGCGTCATGGGCATGTCGAACCAGATCAGGCAAAGCTCGCCGTAATTTCGGAGGATCTCCTCAACCTGCGGGTAGATCTTGTTCTCAAAGCAGATGTCGAAGTTCTTTTTTTCCTTGTTCGGGAAGTCCCAGCTGTTTTCCCACGTCACGCCCTGCGCTGTGGACGGGTCGGACAAATAACCGCCGCCGTGCTCCTCGTGCCAGTCCAGATCCTGCGAATAGTACATGCCCATTTTCAGGCCGTATTTATAGCAGGCTTCCCCGAGCTCCGCGATCACATCGCGGCCGAACGGCGTGGCGTCGACGACGTTGTAGCGGTCCACCTTGGAATGGAACATCGCGAAACCGTCGTGGTGCTTGCTCGTGACCACAAAGTACCGCATCCCGCAGTCCCGCGCGAGACGCACCCACGCATCCGCATCAAAATAGACCGGGTTGAACGCTTTGGCAAGCTGCTCATAGTCGGCGTTCGGAATCGCGAGATTCGCCTGAATCCACTCGGCGTAAGGGCCGCTGAAGTGGTCCCGCCATTCGCCCGCCAGCAGCGAATACAGCCCCCAGTGCACCATCATGCCGTACTGCGCTTCCTTAAACCATTCTTTCATATTCACGGTAAAAAACCTCCTACGGGATATGTCCTCTGTATTATAGCAGGCGGCCGCGCCGCAGACAAGTGGAAATTTCACGGTATTCCGCGCAATGCAAATCGTGCGGCCGGACGTGCGGAAAGGCCTCAGCCTTTTCCGGAAGCCGATCTCAGATATCCTTCTGACAGGTATACCGCGCCAGGCCCCGGCTGTGCTTTCCGTACTCGATCGCTTCTTTCGGACAGCGGCAGATGCACGCCATACAGTGCGTGCAGTTTTTCCCCCACACCGGCTTCCCCTGCTCGATGCGCACATTGCCGAGCGGGCAGACGGCCGCGCATTTTCCGCAGGAAATGCAGCTGTCGGTCACATGGAATTTTCTCGCATGGACGCATGTGGGGTAAAACAAATCGTTGATGACGCCGCTGTACACCCGGTCCATCAGGGAAACGCTCATCGGCGGGAATTTCTCCCCGTTCTTAATATAGAGCGCCGTCCGGTCGATCGCGTGCTCTGCCCGCTCGAGGATCTTCGCTGCCTGCGCCGCATCCGGCGTCGTGAACATCGCGATGTAGTTTTCCGGCATCACGATTTCCCGACAGCCCATATAATTCATTTTCTTTTTTGCGCACAGCTTTTTCAGGTACTCCCCCGCGCCGCATATATTCTCCCCGCAGGTCAGGACGAAGTAGACGTCTCTGCTCCCGTTAAGCGCCGTGCGCTCGATCCAGTTTTGCACGACGCGCGGAATCCGCCATGCATAGGTCGGCGCCACGATCACCCAGGGGCGTTCCGCATGCATCGCCGAAAAATCACTGCGCCTGATCTTCTCAAAAAGACTGATGCACCTGTCCCCCGTCTCCCTGCTGATTCTCTTCGCCGCATATGCGCTGTTTCCGGTTCCGGAAAAATATAAAACCATTGTATTTTCTCCTTTTCTGTCGTCGGGTCAATGGGTCTGCGCTGTCAAAAACAGTATAACACAAATCGGCAAAAACTTTAATCGAATTTTCGTTTTTCAACAGGCCAAATGTTTCCGGACGGGGCGGCCCGCGCCGCCGCCTTCCGCGGGCAGACCGGCATCCGGGACCGCTATACAAAAAGCCGGCAAACCGGAAAGGGATCTCCCCCTTCCCGCCTGCCGGCTATGCTTTTATGATTCTGTCGGCGCAAGGCCGAAGCGGTCAATCCCCGTAGGCAAACAGCTCCACGCGCAGGATCGTCGGCTCTGCAAAGCGCATGACGGCGATTTCGTCGCCGTTGCGGCGGAGCGTCGTGTGCCAGGCGCCGTCGCTTTCGAAGCAGCCTTCCTCCACGGAAAGATAGTCCCAGTAGGGCTTTTGCGGGTCGCTGGAAAACGGCATCGGCGAGCAGTTCACGCAGAGCAGCCAGAACGTGTCTTCCGATTCCTTCACGACGAGCGCGCCGCCGGGCGCCTTTTCCTTTTCGTCGACGCCCATTTTGACCGTAAAGCCGAAGTCGCCCATCACGAGCTTCTGCTCCCGGCCCCGTTCGCTGGAAACCGCCTGCAAATCGTCGGTGCCGAGCTTCGGGGTGATCTTGTGCAGCATGGAGCGCAGCGCCGTGGTGATCTGCCGGTATTCCGCCGCATCCTGCCGCGTGTGCAGGGCCGGGTCGGTCAGGTCCATTCCAACGCCGGACATGCCAAGGAACGGCTTGCCGATATCCTCAAATCCAAAGGGCGCGTAGCAGACGGCGTGGTGGCGGCCCACCGCGTAGAGCTGGCGCACGCCGGCGTATGCGTGGGTAGCGGTCTCCGGGATGAAAAGCGGGTTGCCGTTCTTTGTGTACGATTCGCACACCGCGCAGAACGCGGGCGTGTAGATATCCGGGGCCAGAATGTTAATGGACGGCGCGGCAAACTGCCAGACCTCCATCACCCGGGCGATGGGGCCGCCGCTCGGGTACTCGCCGGCCTTGCCCTGCTCCAGCCAGCAGTTGGCGGTCATCGGGATGTCGTACGCTTCCTTACCCGCCGCAGCGACCCGGTTGACATAGGACGAAACGTAGTACGCACTGAAAAGCTCCTCGGCCACGGAGCCGAAGCATTTTTCCCACGTGCCGGCGTCCGCGCCTTCCTCCACCGCGGCACGCACCTCGTCGGCCATATTCTCCGTATGGGCTTTCAGGTACTGCACCAGCTCCGCGGGGGCCGGCCCACAAAACAGCCGGTCTGCCAAGTCGGCGTGTTCCCGGGCGGCCGTGAGCACGCCGGTTTCGTTTTCCACCTGCATCATCAGCACGGTGTTTTCCCGGCTGTCGATCTCCCGGATGTGCGCCATCACCGCATGGAAAGCTCTGGCGTCGGCTTTGCACGCTTCTTCGCTGAGGTACGAAAGCGTCGTGTAGTTCACCGCGCCCAGAATCTCCATTCTGCCGCTGCGCTTTCCCTTCTGCATTTCCGCCCGCGGGAAACGGTTCAAATCCTTTTTCACCCACGCCGGGGCATAGGCGCACTGGGCGTTTTTCCAAGAGCCGAACCAGATGAGCTCCAGCTTCAAGCCGTGCTTTCTGGCGATGTCGATGACCATATCCACCGTGGAAAAGTCAAAGCAGCCCTCCTCGGGCTCGATCAGCTCCCAGCTGAGGGTGGCGATGACGCTGTTCATGCCGAGCTCCACGGCTTTCCGGCAGCTCGCCTCCATGGCTTCCGGTGTGGACGAATTCGAATTGTGCAGCTCCCCCGCCAGCATGACGAAGGGGCTGTCGTCAACCATCAAAACTTTTGTGCTTCCCTGTTGTTTCAGATATGGACTGCGCATGGCAAAACTCCTTTTAATCGATCCGTATAAGTATTTTCTGTCATCGGCTGCTCCGGACGCCCGGCGGCTCAAACATGGATTTTGTAGAAAACACATGGCCGCGCACGGAAACCGTTTAACCGCGCAAAGATGCAAAATCACGCGAACTTCTTCTCCCTGCAAGAACATCCAGATTCATTATATCTGCTTATTCGGGTTTGTCAAGCAAGGCTTTTTCCTTCCGGCGGACTCGCTCGTTGTGCTTTTACAGCCCTGATCCCTGTGCCACTTCATTCCAGAAGTTCCGAATAGTGTCCCTTGAATAAATCCACCCATCCATAGTTGCGCATATCGGAAAACGTGCACACTTCATTTCCATGTCGGTCGTGCACCACCAGCCGGCTCCCCATATAGCAAATATAGTTTTCGTTGTACGCAGGTCGTTTCCCTCTTTTTCAAAATGGTGGAGCAGCGCTCTTGCTCCGGCGCCAGAGAAAAGCGTTTGAATTTTTTCGTTTTTGAAAAAATGAAATTTTTATTTCAATTTTACAGAAACATGGTCGCAAGTTTGCACAGGCAGGGATTACAATAGGGTTGCAAGAAAACGGAACTGTATAATGAGAGAGGAAGAGTGACATGGAACTTGCAAAGAAACAGACCGCGACCCAATCCCAAAAACTGATGGTGTTTGTGCTGACCATGGCCCTGTATGGCCTGGCCACCTTGTTCACCGAGCTGATTCCCAGCTTTCAGGTGGGCATCGTGGAGTTTTCGGTGGAGTATTTCCTGTTCATCCCCCTGACGTTGGCCATGCTCTTTGACCCCCTGTCCGCTGCTCTGGGCGCGGCCACCGGCGAGCTGGTGTTCAGCGAAATTATGCTGGGGCAGTTTGGCGGCTTGGGAGAGCTGGAAAAATTCCTCACTGTGACCATTGGCGTGTATGTGGCGGGCCGCATGGTGAAGAACCCCAAAAATTACAAGATGGTCGGCATCGCCGCCATCAGCGGCACGGCGCTGCAGCTGGCCATGGGCGCTGTGGTGGACATCTGCAAGGTGCAGTTTGCCGTGGAGGATTTTGAGGCTGTGGCCGGCCTGCCGGAAAGCGTGTTCGCCACCGAGGGATTTGCCTTCCTCAACGACCTGCTGTTCTCCGGCATCCTGTTCTGCCTGCTGCCCACGCTGTTCCTGGTGCCCAAGCTCTACGGGAAGATTGAGCCCCTGCTGGGCATGTCCCCCCGCACGGAGAAAACCTGGATCGGCGGGATCAGCCTTAAGGTTGTGCTGGCATGTCTGGTGGGATTTGTGGCGGCTGTCGCGACCCAGCTCATCGCCGAGAGCGGCTTCTCCATTGTGGACTGGGAAGCTGACTGGGCCGGCAGCGGCACGGCTTTGGCCATCGGTCTGGTGGTGGCCGCGGCGCTGGCGGTGGTTGTGCTGGCCGTGCTGAAATGGAAAGCCGGAAAGGACGGGACTACCACAGAATGAACATCATCGAGATAGAGAACTTAACCTATTCCTATCCCGCCGCTGAAAAGCCCATTTTGAAAAACATCACCCTGCAGGTGGAAAAAGGGGATTTCCTTGCAATCGTTGGCAACAACGGCTGTGGGAAATCCACTTTTTGCAAGACCCTCAACGGGCTGATCCCCCACTTTATCACCGGGGAATTTTCCGGGAGCGTGGTGGTGGACGGGGTGAACACCCTGGAGGCGGACGTGGGCGCTTTGGCCCAAAAGGCGGGATATGTGTACCAGGACTTTGAAAACCAGATCGTGCGGCCCACGGTACTGGACGACGCCTCCTACGCCTGCCTGAACTACGCCATGGAGGACTATGCGGCGCGCGGCAAAGAAGCTCTGGCTTTGTGCGGGCTGGAAGGTCGGGAGGACGACTACATCTGGCAGCTCTCCGGCGGGCAGACCCATTTGCTGGCGCTGGCCGGGGCTGTGTCCCTGCGGCCGGAGGTGCTGATTCTGGACGAGCCTATCGCCCAGCTGGACCCGGGTCACGCCGACCGCATCTATCAGGTTCTCAGGGCGCTTAACGAGAAGCACGGCAAGACCATCATCGTCATTGAGCACCACACAGAGTATATCGCCGACTACTGCAAGCATGTGATGCTCATGCGGGACGGGAACATTGCCTGGAAGCTGCCCACCGCGCAGGCCCTGCGCCGGGTGGACGAGCTGCAGGCGTGCAACATCTTCCCGCCCCAGGTGACTCTGGCGGCAGACAAACTCCGCCAAAAGGGACGGCTTTCCCTCGAGCAGCCCTTGCCCACCACTATCCCGCAGGGGCTGTCTCTTATACACATCTCCGAGCCCACGAGACTGCAGCTAATCTCG
>USBH01000043.1 GCA_900552925.1 uncultured Oscillospiraceae bacterium | reverse complement strand
CTCGTGGGCTCGGAGATGTGTATAAGAGACAGCGGCAGCAACGTGCAGAATCTCGCCGTCATGCTGTTCAGCAATTTCTCCTTCGGCTTCTCGGTCTATGTCGGGCAGAATTTCGGCGCGCGGCAGGCCGAGCGTATCCGCCGCGGCGTGTGGGAGATCTTCCTGCTTGTCGGCGGCCTTTCCGCGCTCGCCAGCGCGCTTTCGCTGATCTTTGCCGAGCCGCTCGTCCTGCTTTACGTCAAGCCCGAGGAAACGCAGGTCATTGAGGCCTCGCTCAGCTTCGTGCGCATCCAGTCCTGGTTTTTCCCGTTTCTCGGGTGGATCTGGCTCTATAACAGCACGCTGAAGGGGATGGGAAAAATCGGCATCACGATGATTTCCTCCTTTGTGGAGCTTGGCAGCAAAATCGGCCTTTCCATTCTGCTGCCGATCTGGCTCGGTTACACCGGCATCTGGTTTTCCGCGCCGATCGGCTGGATTCTCGGCCTGGTCCCCGATTTGATCTACTATTACGGCGGGTTCTGGAAAAAAGCGTTGGCTGCGTCGCCCGGCGACATTCCTGCGGCGCCGGCTGCCGAATCGGCCTCCTGACCTCCGAAACGCGCCGCGCAGCCTCCGCGCGCATCCGTTCGCTCAAATGCCCGAAAACAAAGGGATCGTTCCCAGCCCATCGGGGCGGGAGCGATCCCTCTTTTATTTTTGCAGGTTGCGCTCGAAGCGCTCGAAATAGCCGATCAGTTCGCCGTTTTCGTCGCGCACCGGGTTGATGTACTTGCGCTCGTTGTAGACGCTGACGCCGAGATAGATCTCGTTGCCGTGGTTTTTGAGCTTTTCCACGGCCGCGATCAGCATCTCCTTCGACTTCTCCGAATGGCACTCGAAGATCGACTTGCCGATCAGGTCGCTGTAGCCGCGCACCGCGTAGTAGTGGTGCTTCGCCTCGCGGTTCATGTAACGGATGATGTGGTCCGTATCGACAAACACGATGCGGTACGGCACGCTGTCGAGAATGCAGGCCATCATTTCTTCTCTGCTCATCGAAACCATCCTTTCTCCCATCGCCCGCACTTGGAACGCGCGGGGCAATAACTGCTGCACGCCGGAGGGCGGGCTCATGCGCCGCGGATCACCCACCACGCCGCAATCAGCCGCTCGAGGCTCCACGCGGCGTTCGCGGGGCTTGTGGAGGGCAGCGCGCTTTCCGGCAGGGCAATCCCCTGCGCCTGATGCTTCCCGTACAGCTTGTGCGCGGTCTGCCCGTTCGTGTAGATATGGCGGATCTCCGCGGCGGCGAGGATGCGCGAGAGGTCGTTCGGCACGACGCTGCGGATGCTCGCATCCGAGGAGCCTGCGATCTCGCACGAGGCGATCACGTCCCAGAGCGCGATGCGGTTTTCGAGCAGCAGCGCGCGCTTTTCCCCGACCGTCTCCGGCACCGGCGCGCCGCACACCGCGGCGACCACGCGCCAGAAGCGGTTCTGCGGGTGGTGGTAGAAAAACATTCCCTCCCGCGATTTGACCGACGGGAACGAGCCGAGGATCAGGACGCGGCTGTTTTCGTCGAACACGGGCGGGATGTTGTGCAGGACTTTTTCCATCAGTGCACCTTTTCGGCAAAGTCCTTCTTACGCTGCGCGTAGGCCTCCATATTCTCCTTTTCGAAGGCGAGCGGCACGTCGCCCGCGCCGAGCAGGCGCAGCAGGTACTTTGTGAACGGCGGGTTCATCACGAGGATCGGCCCCACGAGGTAGGTGCCGAAGAAGTTGTGCAGGCGGATGCCCTCCCACGCGGCCTTCCGGTTCAGCCCGACGCCCTTGACCTTTTTGAACAGGCCGAGGGATTCGTCCGGCGTGTAGGCCATCGTGAACTGTGTCTTGAAGCCCATGACGGTCTCGCCCTCGAAGGTCCCCTCAAAGTCGCTGTTGTGGCGGTGCATCATGTCGCGCTTTGCAAACAGGCGGTACAGGCCGAGGCATTCGATGCGGCTGCCGTCCTCGTTTTCGATGTAGTCGCCGAAAACCTCGAGCGCGTTGCCGGTGAAGAGGAACACCGTGCCGCGGTCGATCGCCGCCTGGATCTTCGCCTTCAGCGGGCGGAGCTTTTCGATCACGCGCTCCTGCATGCGCTCGGTCATCGGCCCCATGTAGACGAGGTCGACCGGCTCCTCGGTGAAGCGCACCGCGCCGCCGATCGGCGTGCGGATAAACTCCGCGTCGGGCAGCGTCTTTTCGAGGTAGATCATGTTGTATGTGTCGCCGAAGAGGTTGCAGAACTCCGGGAACAGGATCTCAATTTTCATTTTGCCGCCTCCTTCCCGCCGTCGAGCAGCTTCTGGCGGATCTCGTTTGCCAGGCGGATCGTGTAGACGTCGTAGAGGATGAACACGGTGTCCGCCTCGGGCGTGACCGCCGCGGGCGCGGCGCTCTCCTCGCGCATGTGGACGATCCGCTCGGCGGGGACGCCGGCGAGCAGCGTGCGCACGTAGGTGTCGTGGTGGCGCGCGCCGGCGATGACGACCTGCACGATGCTGTCGTCGTTCAGAAACTCAAAGTCCGTGTCGTAGAACCACGCGGTGTTTTCGACCGTGTGGCGCGCGTCGAAGTAGTCGTCGAGGAACATGATGACGGCCTTCTTGCCCGGCGCGTTGCGGATATTCTCAAAGGCGCGCGAGCAGGCGACCGGGTTCTGGCCCTTCGCGAGGTGCAGGATGATCTTCCGGCCGTTCGCCTCGGTTTCGGAATACCGCGTCTCGCTGATGCCCATCTTCTCAAACGAGCTGCGGATCTGCTCCGGCGTGAGGCCGAACTCGCGCAGCATCGCGACCGCCGCGAGCGAATTGTAAATGTTGATGTTGTTGGCGTTTGCGAGCGGGTACACGTCGGCGCGGCCGTCCTTCTCGACGGTCATCTGCATGTGCGCGATGTCGACGTCCGTCGCGCGGTAGTCCGGCTCCGGCGAGCGGTAGCCGCAGTTTTCGCAGTGGACGCGGCCGATGTGGTGGTAGCGCACGACGTCGCGCACGAGCGGGCCGAAGCACTTCGGGCAGACCGGCACGTCGTTGACGATGTTGTCGCACGTTTCCTTGTCGGTGTCCAGATGGTCGATGCCGTAGTAGACGCGCTCGTTTTCCGGCCCGATCGAGCTGCACAGCGGGTCGTCGGCGTTGAGCACGAGCCTTGTCCCCTTCGGGATCTCGCGGTTCAGAACGTCGAGGATGAACTCGGCGTGCGCGTTGCGCTTGTAGGAGTCGCGGAAAATATTCGTGCAGAGCAAAATGTCGGGCTGCATGTAGGGGAAGAAGTTCGGGGCGGAACGCTCGTCCATCTCAAAAACGGCGAGCTTGTGCTTCGGCTTGCCGAAAAAGTGGCTGTTCGCGATCAGCGTGGAGGCGATGCCGGTGTGCACGTTCGTGCCCGAGCGGTTGCAGATAAAATCGATGCCGTTGTCCTCGAGGACGTCCTCGATCATGTTCGCGACGGTCGTCTTGCCGTTCGTGCCCGTGATGCCGATGATCTTCTCGGGCTTGGGCATGCGGCCGATGAAATCGGGGCAGAGGATGATCGCCCAGGAGCCCGGCATCGAGGTGCCCTTGCGGCCGATCAGCTTGAGGACCAGTGCCGTTCCCCGTGCGAACATCAGGGCAAAATAAAAGCGCAGGTTTCGTTTCATGCGTAAAATCACTTTCCTTTTCCGGGATGGCTTTCGTACTTTTTGTATCATACCATTTTACAGGCGGCATTTCAAGCGCGCAGGGGGAATTTATATAAAGTCAATCCCTTCCCGAAAACGCGGCATTTCAAGCGTATACGGGCGGGAAACGGGAAAATTGTGCAGACAGGTCCCAAAATTCATAAATTGCGGTAGACTTTTCCGCAATTATCCTGTACAATATTTCTTGAATCCAATTCTATTTAACAGGAGGAGTTCACCATGAAGACTTTACCCGTAGCGGTGCAGGTTTATTCCGTCCGCGACGACGCCGAGCGCGATTTCAAGGGCACGATGCGAAAGCTCAAGGAAATGGGCTACGACGGCGTGGAGCTCGCCGGCCTGTACGGCCTGCAGCCCGCCGAGATCAAGGCCGTGCTCGACGAGGTCGGCCTCGTTCCGCTCTCCGCGCACGTCCCGTTTCAGGAGCTCGCCGCCGACATCGAGGGCACCGTCGCCCAGTATAAGGAAATCGGCATGCAGTACATCGCGATCCCGTACCTGATGGAGGAGGACCGCCCCGGCACCGAGAAGTTCCTCAAGAACATCGAGATCTTCCGCCAGATCGGCGAGGCCTGCAACAAGGTCGGCATCACGCTGCTCTACCACAACCACGACTTCGAGTTCGTCAAGATGCCGAACGGCCAGTACGCGCTCGATTACATCTACACCGAGATCCCGGCTTCGCTGCTCCAGACCGAGCTCGACATCTGCTGGGTCAAGGTCGCAGGCGAGGAGCCGGTCGACTACATCAAGAAGTACACCGGCCGCGCGCCGGTCGTCCACCTCAAGGACTTCTACAAGGAAGGCAAGCCGGCGAACATGTACGAGCTGATCGGCATCGAGACCGAGAAAAAGGAAGAGACCGGCAAGTTCGAGTTCCGCCCGGTCGGCCACGGCATGCAGGACATCCCGCCCGTGCTCGAGGCTTCCATCGAGGCCGGCTCGAAGTGGGTCGTCGTCGAGCAGGACCAGTCCTACGAGCAGGCGCCGCTCGACGCGGTCAAGATGAGCCGCGAGTACCTGAAGTCCCTCGGCTGGTAATCAAACCGCAGAGGTCAGGCCCCGGCAGGCTTTTCGGAAATCCGCCGAAAGGCGAAGCCGCCCGAACACAGCTGAAAAACACCGCGCAGCAGGCATTTCCCCGCTGCGCGGTTATTTTTTTGCGCCGTTTTGCCGCGGCCTGCGCATGTAAAGCGCAGCTTCCGCGAAACATCGGCGCAGACGCCGAAAGGGCCCCGGAGCGACCGGCTCCGGGACCCTTTTCTACTCTATGGATTATACCGCTTACAGCAGGCTTCTGTACAGCGCGGCGATCTCCTCGACGGAGGTGTCGCGCGGGTTGCCCGGGCAGCAGGCGTCCGCAAAGGCGCTCTCGGCGAGGAACTGCACGTCCTCCTCCTTGAGGATGCCCTTGAGGTCGGCGGGGATGCCCACGTCGGCGCTGAGCTGCTTGACGGCCGCGATCGTCGCGTTCGCCGCTTCCTCATCGCTCATCGCGTCGATGCCCTCGACGCCCATCGCCTTGCCGACGGCGCGGTAGCGCGCACCGGCGACCGGCGCGTTGTACTCGAGGCCGGTGGGCAGAATGATCGCGCAGGCGACGCCGTGCGGCGTGTCATACAGCGCGGAGAGGCCGTGCGCCATCGAGTGCACGATGCCGAGGCCGACGTTCGAGAAGCCCATGCCGGCGATGTACTGGCCGAGCGCCATGCCCTCGCGGCCCTCGGGCGTGTTCTGCACCGCGCCGCGCAGGTTCTCGGAAATCAGGCGGATCGCCTCGAGGTGGAACATGTCGGAAATGGCGCAGGCGCCCTTCGTGATGTAGCCCTCGATCGCGTGGGTCAGCGCGTCCATGCCGGTCGCGGCGGTCAGGCCCTTCGGCATCGAAGCCATCATGTCCGGGTCGACGACCGCGATCTCGGGGATGTCGTTCGTATCGACGCAGACGAACTTGCGCTTCTTCTCGACGTCGGTGATGACGTAGTTGATCGTGACCTCCGCCGCGGTGCCCGCCGTCGTCGGGACGGCGATCGTGAAGGTCGCGTGCTTCTTCGTCGGCGCGACGCCCTCGAGCGAGCGCACGTCGGCGAACTCCGGGTTCTCGACGATGATGCCGATCGCCTTCGCGGTGTCCATCGAGGAGCCGCCGCCGATCGTCACGATGCAGTCCGCGCCGGAGCGCTTGAACGCTTCGACGCCGTGCTGGACGTTCTCGATCGTCGGGTTCGGCTTGATCTCGCTGTAGATTTCATACGGGATCTTCGCCGCGTCGAGCAGGTCGGTGACCTTCTGCGTCACGCCGAATTTCAGAAGATCCGGGTCCGTGCAGACGAAGGCCTTTTTATAGCCGCGCGCCTGAAGCTCCTCGGGGATCTTCTCGATCGCGCCCTTGCCGTGATAGGAAATTGTGTTGAGTACAATTCTGTTGACCATTTTGAACCATCCTCCTGACTGATTTCGAAATCTTTACATCAAGTATACACCCAAGTTATGAATATGTCACGACATTTCATGTAAAATCTGTAAATTTTTATGGAATCTCTTTGAGCTGGGACCTTCCGGCTCAGTCGAGGAATTCCTCGTTCAGCGTGACGCCGAACTCTTTGGCGATCGCGCGCAGGTTGTCGTCGGTGATCGTCTGGCGGATCTTCCCGCCGCCGGCCGAAAGCGCCAGCATGTAGATCTGCGCCGCCTTCTCAATCGTGTGCATCAGGCCGAACGCGGTGTCGAAATCCGGCCCCGACACGAACAGGCCGTGGTGCGCCCAGACCGCCGCGTCGTACCGCTTCATCAATTCGCTCGTCGCGACGGCGATGTCCGCGCCGCCCGGCACCATCCATTCCACAACGCCGACGCCGCCCGGGAACACGACCGGGCACTCCGTCGCGCTCTGCCACAGCGCGCGGGTGAAGTCGCACGCCGTGAGCGGCAGGATGTAGGTCATCGCGATCAGGTTCGGCGTGTGCGCGTGGTAGATCACGCGGTACGCGCCGCCCGTCGCCGCCTTGCGGACGCTGTGGTTCAGAAAGTGGCTCGGGAACTCGCTCGTCGGGCGCGCGCCGTCCTCAAGGCCCCAGACGATGCGCCAGCGGTCGCCCGCGCCGTTGATCTCCACAATGCCGATGTTGTGCGCGGGGTCGCCCTGCACATTGCGCAGGAATTTGCCGCTGCCCGTCGTGATAAAGTACTCGCCGCCGAGGTTTTCCGCCGCGACGCCCATCTCGTTCCATTCGCGCGGCGCCGTGAAAAACGGCCGGCACGCCTCGACCTCCTCGGGGCGCATGCGGTAGGTGAGGTTTCCGCCGTTGCGCTCGTGCCAGCCCTGCTGCCAGCCGTCGTTGCACATGCGCATAAAGCCGCGGATCACCGGAATATCTGTCATCATTTTCATCATCCTCCGACCTGTATCCATTGTTCAAAGCTGCGCTCAGACGCGCCCGGAGAGCACGTCGCGCTCGTAAGCCTGCACGGTGCCGAACCACGCGGCGTCCTCCGCGGGGACGCCCTGCTCCGCGCAGTAGCGCCCCCAGACCGCCGGGAACGGCATCGTCTTGAGCTGCTCGGCGCACAGCATCAGCTCCGTGAAGCGCCCCGCGTCCTGCAGCGCCTGCATCTGCGCCGTGGGCTGCAAAAGCGCGAAGAGCAGCGCCTTCTGCACGTTGCGGAAGCCCGTCACCCACGCGAAAATGCGGTTGATCGACGCGTCGAAATAGTCGAGCGCGATCTTCACGCGGCCCTCGAGGCCGCCGCAGCGGACGATCTCCTTTGCGATCTCCTTCGTCTCGTCGTCAAAGAGCACGACGTGGTCGCTGTCCCAGCGCACGCCGCGCGTGATGTGCAGCGCGATCTCCGGGAAGAAGGCGAGCAGCGCCGGGATCTTGTCGGAGACGACCTCCGTCGGGTGGTAGTGGCCGTTATCCATGAGCGGGATGCACCTGCCGCGGTTCATCGCGGCGTAGCTCAGCGCGAATTCGGCGCTGCCCGCGGTGTAGGCCTCGACGCCGATGCCGAAGACCTTCGACTCGACGCACGGCTTGACGAGGTTGAAATCGTACGGCTCGGAGAGGATCTCGTCGATCGACGCCTTATAGCGCATGCGCGGCCCCATGCGGTCGGCCGGGATGTCCTTGAAGCCGTCGCCCGTCCAGATGTTCATGACGCACGGCTGGCCCAGCTCCTGCGCCAGATACTGCGAGATGCGGATGCACGCTTTGCCGTGGTCGATCCAGAACCGCCGCGTCTCCGGGTTCGGGCTCGAGAGCGTGAGCGGGTCGCACTTCGGGTGCGAGAAAAAGGTCGGGTTGAAGTCGCAGCCGAGGCCGCGCGCCTTGCAGAAATCGACCCATTTTTTGAAGTGCTTCGGCTCGAGCCTGTCGCGGTCCACCCAGCCGCCGTTCTCCTCGTCGAAAATCGCGTAGCTCGCGTGCAGGTTGATCTTCTTCGTGCCGGGGCAGAGCTGCAGCGCGACGTCCAGGTCCGCCATCAGCTCCTCCGGCGTGCGGGCGCGGCCGGGGTAATCGCCGGTCGTCTGGATGCCGCCGGTCAGCGGCGCCGAAGGATCGCCGTCAAAGCCGCGCACGTCGTCGCCCTGCCAGCAGTGCAGCGCGACCGGAACGCCTGCAAGCCGGCGGATCGCCTCGTCCGTATCGACGCCGAGCGCCGCGTAGCGCGCCTTCGCCGCCTCGTATGCTTCAAAGCTGCTCATTTGCTCTCATCCTTTCGCAATGTCTGGATTTTATCCAAAATGCGGTCCGCCGTCTCGTCCTTCGAAAGCAGCGGCAGCGTCTCGGCCTCCGTTTCCGTCAGGAGCGTCACGACGTTCGTATCGCCGCCGAAGCCCGCGCCGGGCGTGCGGAGGCTGTTCGCCACAATCAGGTCGAGGTTCTTGCGCCGGAGCTTTCCCGCCGCGTTCTCGAGCAGGTTCTCCGTCTCCATCGCAAAGCCGCAGAGCGTCTGCCCCGGCTTTTTGTGCGCGCCGAGCCACGCCAGAATGTCCGTCGTGCGCTCCAGCTCGAGCGTCAGCGCGCCGTCCTGCTTCTTCATCTTTTCTGCGGCGACCGTTTTGGGCCGGTAGTCCGCGACGGCGGCGGCCTTGACGACGATGTCCGCGTCCTGTGCCGCAGCCTTGACCGCCTCGAACATCTCGGCGGCCGATTCGGCGCGCACGACCTCGACGAACGGCGGCGGCTCCACCGCCATGCGGCCGCACACGAGCGTCACCGCGGCGCCGCGCAGCATCGCGCGCCGCGCGACGGCGCAGCCCATTCTGCCCGTCGAATGGTTCGTGATGAACCGCACCGGGTCGATCTTCTCCGCGGTCGCGCCGGCCGTGACGACGACGCGCTTTCCGGCGAGGTCCTTTTCGCAGGCGATCTCGCGCAGGATCCAGTCGAACAGCACCTGCTCCGAAGGCATTTTGCCGCGGCCCGTGTCGCCGCAGGCCAGATAGCCGGAATCCGGCTCGATGACCGTATAGCCGAACCGGCGGAGCTTCTGCAGGTTGTCCTGCACGATCGGGTTGTCGTACATATTCGTGTTCATCGCCGGCGCGAGCAGGACCGGGCACCGGCAGGCGCAGGCCATCACGGTCGTCGTCAGCATGTCGTCCGCAATGCCGTTCGCGATCTTGCCGATCACGTTGGCGCTCGCGGGCGCGACGAGCACGACGTCCGCGCGCTTCGCGATCGCGACATGCTCGACGCTGAACTGGAAGTTCCGGTCGAACGTGTCGATCAGGCACTTGTTGCCCGTCAGCGTCTCAAAGGTGGTCGGGTGGATGAAATTCGTCGCGTTCCGCGTCATCAGAACCGTGACGTCCGCGTGCTGCTTGACGAGCATGCTCGCAAGCCCCGCGATTTTATAAGCCGCTATGCTGCCCGTCACGCCGAGCAGCACGGTTTTTCCCTTCAGCATATCTTGTTTACTCCTTTTCGCGTGGGGTGAAGACCCGGATTGGGAAGCTCGCGCGGATCACGTCGCGCGCATGCTGCACGTCGCGCAGCGCTCCGTCCGCGATCATCTGCACCGCGAGGTTGCCGATCGCCGTGCCCTCGGTCGGGCCGGCATAGACCGGCAGGCCCGTCGCGTCTGCGGTGAGCTGGTTCAGGTACGCGTCCTGACCTGTCTCTTATACACATCTCCGAGCCCACGAGACTGCAGCTAA
>USBH01000042.1 GCA_900552925.1 uncultured Oscillospiraceae bacterium | reverse complement strand
CAACGAGGTCATGGAAACCGTCAACAACGTGCTCTATGAATCGAAGCTGATCGGCTACCCGAAGCCGTTCAAGAACAAGGTGCGCACCTTCTGCCAGAACCCCGGCGGCTTCGTGAGCCAGGAAAATTACGACAACAACCTCGCGGTCGTCAACGGCCACTCCTACAAGGACATGAAGTCGCAGAACACAAACCTTGCGATCCTCTGCTCGCACCACTTCACCGAGCCGTTCGACCAGCCGATCGAATACGCGCAGAAGGTCGGCGAGCTGACGAACATGCTCGGCGCAGGGCACATCCTCGTGCAGCGCTACGGCGACATCCTCGACGGCAAGCGCACCTGGCAGGAGGAGCTCTCCCGCTCCAACCTGAAGCCCACGCTGCCCGACGCCGTCGCGGGCGACATCACCTCGGCGATGCCGTACCGCACGATGGTGAACATCCTGAACTTCATGCAGGCGGTCGACCACGTCGTGCCCGGCTTCGCGGCCGTGGAGACGCTGCTCTACTCGCCGGAGCTGAAGTTCTACAGCAACCGCGTCAAAATGGACGCCGCGCTGCGCACCAGCGTGCAGAACCTGCACTGCCTCGGCGACTCGAGCGGCTGGACGCGCGGCCTGATGATGGCCTCCGCGATGGGCGTGCTGATGGGCCGCCGGCTCGCGGAGGAAAACTGACGCGCGCTTTTCCCGAAAGCAAAATGCCCCGGCACTTCCGTGTGCCGGGGCGATTTTTATCTGCCTCTTGCCTTGATTTTTCCGAGCGCTTCGTGGATCGCCTGAAGCACCTTTTCCTCCGTTTCCCTGCTGTTCCGGTAAGAGAGGTGGGTGGCGGTGTGCTCGTCTCCGATCTCGCCCAGCGCCGTCGCAACCGCGGCGCGGATTTCAGGGTCCTCGTCGTCGATCTCCGTGATCAGCGTATTGCACGCCGCGTCCTTGCCGATTTTACCGAGGCCCTCGATCACGGCCAGCCGGACCGCCTTGTCCTTGTCGTGGAGCATCTTCAGAAGATCCGCTTCCCTGTTCTTCTCAATATCCTTTTGCACCTTAGCCAGCTTGCTCATACAGACCATCCTTTCGCGAAGCATTTCAAACAGCTTTCCCTTTTTCAGCCGGCGCAGGGGCCGGAGAGGCTTCCGGTCCGCCGCTTTCGGCTGAATCAAAGCGTGTGCTGCAAGGGAGCGGTGATAATCCCTGTTGATTATTTCTCCCTTTTATATTAAAATAGCAGATGGGCCGGCATAGCGCAATGGGCAAGTTTTTGCTTTCGCGGCTTATGCCACACTTATAATTTTTTGTTGATTAACGAGGTAAAAATAGTGAAAAACGACGCAAAATCCGATCTCCGCTTTCGGAAAAATGAGAGCCTGATCCGAACCGTGTTCAAGGAGATGCTCTCCGAAATGGACTATGCAAAAATTACCGTCTGCGCGCTGGCCGACCGGGCTCAAATCAACCGAAAAACCTTCTATCTGCACTACGCGTCTCTGGACCATCTCCTCGCCGTTTTGCAGCTTGAGATCATGGAGCCGTCCTTTGCGCTCATGGAGCACTCCAAATTTCCCGACGATCTGGAGAAGCTGGTCCGGCACAGCTTCCTCTTCCTGCTGAACGCGAGCGAACTCGAGAAGAAAATTCTGTCCGCAAAGGGCAATTTCCCCGAGGGGATGAGCCCCGAAGATTATGCGCGAGAAAAATTCTACAAGGTCTGCGGCCGGCTTCCCGGCTGCACGCCGGCGGAAAGCCGCATTGTCGTCGCCTTTTTCTCCTCCTGCTTCTGGGGGATCTCGATGCAGTGGCTTCTGGACGGCCACGTCGTGCCGCTTGAGGACATGGTCGCGCTGACCGTGAACCTGATCTCCAGCGGCCTGCACGGGCTTCCCGCTTTCCGAAACGCCCTGCCGAACCGCACAGCGCCGTAAATGCAAAAACCGTCGAGTTTTCCTTGAGAATTCACAGCCTTTGTGATACAATCAATGTATTGCAAAGGCTCCTTTTCCCTGCGCGGGGGAAAGGAGCCCTGCCGGGCAGGGAACAAATCGTCCGGAACCGCGCAGATTCCAGAGGGCGGCGGCCGAAACGACGGCAAGCGCCCGAAATTCAGGAAAAACAAGGAGAAGTGAGTACATATGAAGCTGGGCATCGTGGGGCTTCCGAATGTCGGAAAAAGCACACTGTTCAACGCAATCACCAACGCGGGCGCGCAGTCCGCAAACTACCCGTTCTGCACGATCGAGCCGAACGTCGGCGTCGTGGCCGTGCCGGACAAGCGTCTCGACAAGCTGGCCGAGATGTACGAGCCGGAGAAGTTCACCCCGGCGACGATCGAATTCGTCGACATCGCCGGCCTCGTGAAGGGCGCCTCGAAGGGCGAGGGCCTCGGCAACAAATTCCTCTCGAACATCCGCGAGGTGGACGCCGTCGTGCACGTCGTGCGCTGCTTCGAAAACGACGACATCATCCACGTCGAGGGCTCGATCGACCCGGCGCGCGACATCGAGACGATCGACCTCGAGCTGATCCTCGCCGACATTGAGGTGCTCGACCGCCGCATCGACAAGGCGAAGAAGATGGTCAAGGCCGACAAGAAATACCAGGCCGAGGTCGATTTCTTCGAGCGCGTCCACGCGGCGCTCGACGCCGGGCAGCCCGCCCGCAGCGTCGAATGCACCGAGGAGGAAAAGGCGCTGCTCTCCACCGTCAGCCTCCTGACGAACAAGCCGATCATCTTCGCGGCCAACATGAGCGAATCCGACTTTGCCGACGGCATCGAGAACAACCCGGGCTATCTCGCGGTGAAGAAGATCGCCGAAGCGCAGCACGCGGCCGTCCTGCCGATCTGCGCCGAGGTCGAGGCCGAGATCTCCGGCATGGACCCGGAGGAGAAGGCGCTGTTCCTCAGCGACATGGGCCTCACCGAGTCGGGCCTCGACCGGCTGATCCGCGCCTGCTATTCCCTGCTCGGCCTGATCTCCTACCTGACGGCCGGCAAGCCCGAGGTGCGCGCCTGGACGATTACGAAGGGCACGAAGGCCCCGCAGGCCGCCGGCAAGATCCACAGCGATTTCGAGCGCGGCTTCATCCGCGCGGAAGTCATCGCCTTCGACGACCTGATGGCCTGCGGCTCGATGGCCGCCGCCAAGGAAAAGGGCCTCGTGCGCAGCGAGGGCAAGGAGTACGTGATGCAGGACGGCGACATCGTCCTCTTCCGCTTCAACGTCTGATTCCGGGCGTTTCAAAACGCGGTGCGCCGACCGTTTTCAGCCAGCCGGAAGCGCCGGCGCGCTCTATAGAACTCCATATAAAAACCGAAGAGCAAAAAATGAGGAGCCGGGCACGCGCTGTGCCGGCTCCTTTTGCCGTTCGTTTTTGGCCCCCGCCTTTCGGGCGGCGTCAGTTGTTTCCGCCGGTCGGCATATACGGGCGGATGCGGCCGCAGAACTCCGCAAAATTCTGCGTCTGCAGAATCACGCGGCCCGGGCCGACCAGACGCGTCAGGAACAGGCCCTCGCCGCCAAGGAAGATGTTCATGCCGCCGCGCACGGTCTCGATCTCGTAGCTGACCGTGCTCTCGAACGCCACCACGTTGCCGGTGTCGACGCGCAGCACCTCGCCGGGCGCCAGCGTCTTTTCGACCCGGCTGCCGTCCACCTCGAGGAACGCCGTGCCCATGCCGCCGAGCTGCTGGAGGATGAAGCCCTCGCCGCCGAAAAAGCCGGAGGAAAAGCGCTTCGTAAACACGGTATCGAGCGAAACGCCGCTCTGCGCGCACAAAAACGCGCCCTTCTGGCAGACGATCCCCTGCCACTGCGCGACGTCCACCGGCACGATTTCGCCGGGCACCGTCGCGGAAAAGCCGATCTCCGCGTTCGCCGCCTGCGCCGTGTACGTCGTCATGAACATCGACTCCCCGGCGAACAGCCGGCCGAGCCCCTTCATAAAGCCGCCGTGCGTGTTTGTCTCCATCGCGATTGCATCGCTCATCCAGGCCATGCCGCCCGACTGCGTGAACACGGACTCCCCGTATTCCAGCCGCATTTCGACCGCAGGCATCACGTTGCCGATCACCCGATACTGCATTGAAAACCACCCTTTCTTCGTTTCCTCTGGAAACGGTTTCTGCCTCTATGGTAACAGATCGTCAAAAGGCTGTCAAGGCCGCAGGCGCGGCACGCAAAAATCCCCGGCGCTGCGGGTGCAGCACCGGGGATCTCCGTTTTCAGTTTGGCGTAATGCCGTTTTGCTTCAATCAGATGATCGCAAGCAGGATGAAATTCAGGATGAACAGGATCGTCGCGACCCAGAGGATCGGATGGATCTCCTTCGCCTTCTTCTTGCAGATCTTGACGATGCAGTAGGTGATGAAGCCGAACGCGATGCCGTAGGAAATGCTGTAGCAGAGCGCCATGAAGAGGCCGGCAAAGAAGGCCGGGATCGCTTCGGAAAGATCCGTCCACTCGATTTCCTTGAAGGACGAGGTCATCATGATGCCGACAACCACGAGCGCCGGCGCCGTAGCCGCAGAGGGAATCGCGCTGACGAACGTCGCGAAGAACGCGCTGATCGCAAAGCAGATGGCGACGACAACGCTGGTCAGGCCGGTTCTGCCGCCCGCCGCGATGCCGGAAGCGCTCTCGACGAAGGTGGTCGTGTTGGAGGTGCCGAAGATCGCGCCGATCGACGTAGCCGTCGCGTCGGCAAACAGCGCCTTGTCCATCTTGGACTTGAAGCCGGAGCTCTTGTCCATCATCTTCTCATCTTCCTCGCTGAAGATGCCGGCGCGGCGGCCCGTGCCGATGAAGGTGCCGATGGTGTCGAAGGTATCGGAAATGCTGAACGCAAAGATCGTGATGAGGACGAGCGGGAGCTTCGCCGCATCGGTGAACAGGGACGGCAGGCCCGCCGGCGTGAAGATCGCGCCGAACGTGGTCGGGAGCGCCGCGCACGCCTCGGTGAAGCTGACGGAGTCCGCCATCGTCGTGACGCCCATCGGGATGCCGATGATGGTCGTCACAACCATGCCGATCAGGATCGCGCCCTTGACGTTGCAGACGAGCAGGACGATCATCAGGACCAGGCCGATGAGGAACAGCCACAGAGCCGGCTGGTTCAGCGTGGCGAGCGCCGGTACGATGTCGCTGGTCACCACAGCGCCGCTCTCATCCACCGTTGCGCCGGAAAATGCAACGAAGTCGATATTCAGGAAGCCGATGTACGCGACGAACACGCCGATGCCGCCGCCGATCGCATTCTGCAGGCTCTTCGGGATCGCCTTGATGATGTACTTGCGGATCTTCGTGACCGTGATCACGATGTTGAACAGACCGCAGATGAACACCATCGACAGCGCCTGCTGCCAGGTGAAGCCGAGGCCGAAGCAGACCGTGTAGACGAAAAATGCGTTGAGGCCCATGCCCGGCGCCTGCGCATACGGAACGTTTGCGACAAGGCCCATGATCAGTGTGCCGATGATGGACGCGATGATGGTTGCGAGGAACACGGCGCCCCACTCCATACCCGCCTGGCTCAAAATGCCGGGGTTAACGACAATGATGTAAGCCATCGTGAAGAACGTGGTAAGGCCCGCCATGATTTCGGTGGAGACCTTTGTCCCGTTTTCCCTCAGTTTAAAAAGACCGTTCATGAAAACTTCTTTTCCCCTTTCCTTCGGCAGACAAAGCCGGTGCTTCGGCCCGCCGCGCCCGTTCGGCGCTGGGCGCGCGGCCCGTTTTCCCTTCCCTGTCTGCCCGCTTTCCGCTTTTTTCCGGCCCGAAATGCCCAGCCGGAATCGAATACTTATAGTATACCGGCATGTTCACAGGAAATCAAGAGAAAAATAAAAGAAAAGTCACATTTTATTCACAGGCTGTTCAAAAGCGTCGAAGACACAGCGCACCGCGCGGCGCGCTTCCATGCGCCGGAAATGCGCCGGAAATACGAAAACAGCCGGAGAGCCGCCTGCGCGCAGCTTCCTCCGGCTGTTGTTCAAATCTGCTTCAAATACCGCACGCCGTAGGGCGGGAGCTCCACGCGGCCGTCGACCTGCACGGTCTCGCCCGTCAGCAGGTCCAGCGCCGCGAAGCTGCCGCGCGCGTCGATGCTGCACGGCGCGTTTTCGGCGTTGACCGCGACGAACACCGTCTCCTCCGGGCACTTCCGCTCGAACAGCAGGTTCTTGTTCTGGATCGTCACGTTGCGGTAGTCACCCCAGTTCAGCGCGCGGCTTTCGCGCTTGACCGCCGCAAGCTTTGCGATCCATTCTGTCAGCGCGTTTTCCTCCGGCTGCGCAAAACACGGGCGCAGCGCGTTGTCGCCCTGGTGCTTTTCGCCCTCGGCGCCCCACTCACTGCCGTAGTAGAGGCACGGGATGCCCGGCATCGCGAACAGCACGCCGTACAGCGGCATGAGCTGGTTCTTGTCCGTCAGGATGCTCGCGACGCGCGTGACGTCGTGGTTGTCGGCAAAGTTCACGAGGTGCTTGCCGCGGTACAGCGTCCACGGCTCGGGGCCGAACTGCCGGCCGAGCGAGTGCGCGATCTCGAAGAGGTTCATCGAGTTGAACGCGGAGTAAAGCCCCTTGTAGCACTCGTAGTTCGTGACGCTGTGCAGCACGCCGTCAGCCGTGATGCGGTTGTAGTCGCCGTGGATCATCTCGCCGATCAGCACGAAGTCCTGCTTTTTCGCGTCGCAGAAGGCGCGCAGGCGGCGCATGAAGCCCTCGTCGAGCATATACGCCACGTCGAGGCGCAGGCCGTCCACGTCGAATTCGCGGATCCACCCCTCGACGCAGCCGAGCAGGTAGTCGACGACGGCGGGGTTCTGCAGGTTGAGCTTCACAAGCTCGTAGTGCCCCTCCCAGCCCTCGTACCAGAAGCCGTCGTTATAGGCCGAGTTGCCGCCGAAATCGATGCGGAACCAGTCCTTATACGGCGAATCCCAGCGCTTTTCCTGCACGTCGCGGAACGCGAAGAAGCCGCGCCCCACGTGGTTGAACACGCCGTCGAGCACGACGCGGATGCCGTTCTCGTGCAGCGCGCGGCACACCGCCGCAAAGTCCGCGTTTGTGCCGAGGCGGCAGTCGATCTTCGTGTAGTCCCGCGTGTCGTAGCCGTGGTTGTCCGACTCGAACACCGGTGAAAAATACACCGCGCCGACATGGAGCTTCTTCAGGTGCGGGATCCAGTCGATCACCTTCGCGATGCGGTTGACGCACACGCCGTCGTTCGGCATCGGCGCCCCGCAGAAGCCCAGCGGATAAATCTGATAAAATACGGTTTCATAAGCCCACATGCTGCTCAATTTCCTCCCCAGATATTCTATTTCATCCGGCCGGCAGGAAGACTTCCTCTCCGCCGCGCCGGCATTCCTGTGCGTCTCAGATATTCCCGCTCAGCGCGATCGCCTTCTTGTTCAGCGCGCGGAAGCGCTCCGGGATCTTTTCGTCGATCGCGCGGCAGAGCTCCTCGGCCGTGAAGCCGAGCACGCCGCTTTTGGCCGCCGCGCCGAGCAGCGCGAGGTTCAAAACCTTCGGCGAGCCGCACGCCGCGCAGACCGCGTCGCCGTCCACAACCGTCAGGTTTGCGATGTTCTCGCGCAGGTACGCGAGCATCGCGTCGCCGCTGTAGCTGCCCGAGAGCGAATCCGTCACCGGCTTGATCGCGCGGCTGTTCGCAACGACCGCGCCGCCCGGCTTCAGGTAGCGCAGGCAGCGCACGGCCTCGGCCGGCTCGAACGCGAGGATCAGGTCCGCCGCATGCTCCGGGATCAGCGGCGACGCGGCCGCGCCGATGCGCACGTGGCTGACGACGCAGCCGCCGCGCTGGGCCATGCCGATCGTCTCGGCCGTATGCGCGCCGAGGCCGCGGTTGATCGCGCACTGGGCGAGCAGCTTCGAGGCCAGCACGGTGCCCTGGCCGCCGACGCCGCAGAGCAGAATGTTTCTCGTTTCCATTACGGTTTCGCCTCCCCTTCCGTTTTCATACCGATCGCGCCGACCGGGCAGACCTGCGCGCACAGGCCGCAGCCTGTGCAGAGCGAAGCGTCGATCTTCACCGCTTCGCCGTCGCGGTAGATCGCCGGGCAGCCGAGCGCCGTGATGCACTTCTTGCAGCGGACGCACTTCTCGCCGATCGCCATCGTGCCCTGCGGCTTCGTGACCGCGATGCACGGCGATTTATAGATGATCGCCGAAACGCCCTTGACCGTATAGGCGTGCTTCGCGGCCTCCACCGCGGCCTTCAGGTCGAGCGGGTCGACGATCTGGATGTCCGCGACGCCGACCGCCTCCAGAATCTTCGGAATGCTGACCTTTTCGGCCACGTCGCCCATCATCGTCACGCCGGTGCCCGGGTGGGGCTGGTGGCCGGTCATCGCGGTCGTCGAGTTGTCGAGCACGACGACCGTCAGGTCCGTGCCGTTGTACACGGCGTTGATCACGCCAGGGATGCCGGTGTGGAAAAACGTCGAATCGCCGATGAATGAAAACGCGTGGCGGTCCGGCTCGCCGCGGTGGACGCCCTGCCCGACCGTGATGCCCGCGCCCATGCACAGGCAGGTTTCGGTCATGTCGAGCGGCATCGCGTTGCCGAGCGTATAGCAGCCGATATCGCCGGCAAAGACGCACTTCTTGCCCTGCATCGCGACCTTGACCGCATAGAACGACGCGCGGTGCGGACATCCGGCGCAGAGCACCGGCGGGCGCACCGGCAGCGCGGGCGGCTCGGGCAGTTCATCCGCCGTTTTGGGCAGCGCGATCCCGAAGTACCCGGCCAGCACGGCCCTGACGCTCTCGTTCGTGTTTTCGCCGGCCGCCTGCACGTCGCCCGTCAGCTTGCCGCGCACCGTGACCGCGAGATGGCGCTTGCCGCAGAGCATCAGCATCGCGCGCTCGAGGACGGGGTCGAGCTCCTCGACGCACAGCACCTCTTCCGCGTCCGCGAGGAATGCTTCGGCAAGCTGCTCGGGGAACGGGAACGGCGTCGCGACCTTGAGCACGCGCGTGTCCGGGTCGCCGAGCGCGTGCAGCGCTTCCTGCACGTACATCGCGTTGACGCCGCCGGTCACGACCACGCGCTTCGCGTGCGCGCCGTCTGCGCCGTACGTTTCCACCGCGTTTCGGCTGTATGTGGAAAAGTCGCGCGCGATCTCCGGGTTGCGCTTTTCGATGCGCGCGTGCGCCTGCAGCGAGAGCTTCGGGAAAATGACCCAGCGCGGGTCCTTTTCAAACTGCCCCGCCGGGACCGCCTGGCGGACGTCGTCGGTATCGATGACGGCGCAGGCGTGGCAGACGCGCGTCGTCGGGCGGAACAGCACCGGCGTGCCGTACTTTTCGGAGTAGTCGAACGCCTCGCCGATCATGTAGTACGCCTCCTCCGGCGTCGCGGGGTCGAACGCCGGCAGCTTCGAATACTGCGCAAAGGTGCGCGTATCCTGCTCGGTCTGCGAGGAGATCGGGCCGGGGTCGTCGGCGACGAGCACGACCATGCCGCCCTTCACGCCGATGTACGCGAGGCTCATCAGCGGGTCGGAGGCGACGTTCAGGCCGACCTGCTTCATCGTCACCAGCGTGCGCTTGCCGGTGTACGCCGCGCCGGCGGCCACCTCGAGCGCGACCTTTTCGTTTACGGACCACTCGACGTAGACGTCGCCCGGGCGCGCCTTCGCGATCGTCTCGAGCACCTCGGTCGAGGGCGTGCCGGGATAGCCGGACACAACGCCGACGCCCGCGCGGATCGCGCCGAGGCCGATGGCGGCGTTGCCCATCAACAATTCTTTCATTGTAATCACCATTCCTTATTTTTTGTGACGGTCGGCGAAGCCGATTGCCGCTTTGCTCGTCGCGGCAAAGACACAAATACTGTGTGAACCGGAAAGCGGCCCTTCGCCCGCCTTCAGGCTCAGAATGTGTAAGCGCCGTCCGCCGTGCGGCGGATATCGGCTTCATAAAAAGCGGTCATCGCGCGCACCATGTAGTCGCTGTCTCTTATACACATCTGACGCT
>USBH01000041.1 GCA_900552925.1 uncultured Oscillospiraceae bacterium | reverse complement strand
GATCTACACCGTCTAATTCGTCGGCAGCGTCAGATGTGTATAAGAGACAGAAGGAATAGGTGTGCAGCGGAAGCCCGCGGTCGCGGCACTGCGCTGCGGCGATCGCCGTGACCGCGCTGGAATCCAGCCCACCGGACAGGAAGGTGCACAGGGGCACATCGGAAACGAGCTGCCGCGAGACGATGTCCTCAAGCAGCGCGCGCACCTTCTGCACGGCAGTATCGTAGTCGTCCGTAAAGGGGCGCGCCTCAAGCCTGAAATACGGGTATTCCGAAAAGCCATCCCGGCCGAACGCGGCGGCGTGGCCCGGCAGGATCTCCCGTATATTCTCGAACACGCCGCAGCCGGGCGTGCGTGCAGGCCCGAGGCCGAAGATTTCGCTGATCCCCGTACGGCCGAGCAGGGGGCGAACGCCCGGATATTCGAACAGCGCCTTGATTTCCGAGGCAAACACAAGGCGGCTGCCCGAAAAGGTGTAGAACAGCGGCTTCACGCCGAAGCGGTCGCGGCAGAGGAACACGCGCTCGTTTCGCGTATCATCCACGGCAAAGGCGAAGATGCCGTTCAGCTTTTCCACACACGCAGGGCCGAAGCACAGATAGCTCTTGAGCACAACCTCCGTGTCGCAGCCCGTCTCAAAGCTGTAGCCATGCCCGAAAAGCTCCGCCCGAAGCTCGTCTGCATTGTAGATTTCGCCGTTGTAGGCGATCGTGACCTTGAAGGGGCCGTCCATGCACGTCATCGGCTGCGCGCCGTTTTCCGGGTCCATCACGGCAAGACGGACATGCGCCAGCGCGCAGTGCGCCGACACGTGCGCGCCCTTGCCGTCCGGGCCGCGGTGCGCGATCCGCTGGGCCATGCGGCGCACAAGCGCCATCCACAGGTATTTTTCCTCGTTCAAAGATTCTTCCGCATCAAAAAAGCCGGCAAAGCCGCACATCAAGACCATCCTTCCGTTCGTCGGTTTTTCCGGGAAGCACGGACAGGTCCTGCGCGGCTCTGTCGGCAGAGGTTCACGGCCGCGTCCGATGCGGTCTCCGCGCTGCGTCCGCTTTCCCTTCAGAATGAATCATTCCTATGCGCGGCCGCGCGGCTTTATGCCGGACGGGCGTATTTATTTTTTCGCCTTTTCGGCATTTTTCTTTTCCTTGCCGCCGGAAGCCTTTTCCTCCGACAGCACCGCCAGAATCCGTTCGGAAACGGCGCGGCGGGCATTGGCCTCCGCAGCCAGACGGAGCGCCAGCGCGCGCAGTTTTTCCTCGTCGTCTTCGGGCTGCAGCAATGCCGCCGTCTCGTGCAGCGCGCTGTCCTGCGCGGCGGCAAAATCCCCGTAAAGCTGCGCGGCGGTTTCTTCTCCCGAAAACAGCACGGAAATGTCCTGAATCGAGAGCACCTGCTTGAGCAAGCTGGTCATGATCAGCTTTGCCAGATGCTCGCGCGCGTATTTCTTATGCACGGGGTGCTCCACAAGCCCATTCTTGACGTAGTTGTTGATCATGCTGCTCGTCAGCAGGCTCTGCTTTTCGCCGCACGCAAACAGCGCAAGCGCTTCGCCGGTGACCATCGTGACCTGATCCATATACAGGGGGATGGAGGGCAGCGCGTCCCACGCCGGCAGCGCATGCTGTTCGGCTTCTGCGGCCCACTCCAGCAGGCTTCGGTTGTCTTTTTCCTTTCCCATTTTCAAAACAGCTCCTTTTCGTTTTCATAAACAGTATACGTCATTTTCAAATGTATTTCAAGATTTATTCCGTGTTCGATTGCTATTTGCCGCGGATTATTGTAAAATAGGAGGCGAACGAAACAGAAAGGCAGTTTGTACTTCATGGATAAATCTGAAATTCTCGCGCTTCGCCGCGCGGTGCTTGAAAAAGAGTTCTCCCGCATGAATGAACGGCAGCGGCAGGCCGTCTTTTCGGTCAACGGCCCGCTCCTCATCCTCGCCGGCGCCGGCAGCGGCAAAACGACGGTGCTCATCAACCGCATCGCCAATATTCTGCGCTACGGCAACGCCTACAACAGCACGTTTATTCAGGACGCGCTGTGCGCAGAGGACCTTGCCGCCTGCCGCGCCTATCTGGACGGCGATGCGCCGCTTCCCGAGGAGACGCGTCGTCATCTGAGCGTTTCGGCCTGCCTGCCGTGGAAGATCATGGCGATCACCTTCACAAACAAGGCGGCGGGCGAGCTCAAGGACCGCCTCTGCGCGATGCTCGGCGCGGAGGGCAACGACATCTGGGCCTCGACTTTCCACTCCACCTGCGCGCGCATCCTGCGCCGGGACGGCGAGCGCATCGGGTACTCCTCACACTTTACGATCTACGATACGGACGACCAGCGCCGTCTGATGAAGAACATTCTGAAGGAGCTGAACGTCTCCGAAAAAAGCACGCCGCCAAAGGCCGTGCTGAACGAAATCTCCCGCGCGAAAGATTCCCTCATCACGCCGGAGGAATACGAAAAGACGGCGGGCGACGATTTCCGCCTGAAAATTGTCGCCCGCGCCTATAAGCTGTACCAGCAGCGTCTGCGCGACGCGGACGCGATGGACTTCGACGACCTGATCAACAAGACCGTCGAGCTGTTCCGCGCCTGCCCGGACGTGCTCGAGTACTACCAGAATCGCTTCAAATATCTGATGGTCGACGAATACCAGGACACAAACCACGCGCAGTACACGTTCGTGCGCCTGCTTGCGGAAAAGCATCAGAATCTCTGCGTGGTCGGCGACGACGACCAAAGCATCTACAAGTTCCGCGGCGCGACGATCGAAAACATCCTGAGCTTTGAAAACACCTTCCAGAACGCGCAGGTCATCCGGCTGGAGCAGAACTACCGCTCGACCCAGAATATTCTGGACGCGGCGAACGCCGTCATCGAAAACAACACGGAGCGCAAGGGCAAAACGCTCTGGACGCAGAACGGCACCGGCGCGCAGATCCACCTGCACACCGCCGAAAACGAGATGGACGAAGCGGAGCGCATCGGGAAGATCATCCTCGACGGCGTGGCCGCCGGGCGCAAGTTCTCGGATTATGCCGTTTTGTACCGGATGAACTCGCAGTCGATGATGTTCGAGCGCAACTTCGCGAAGTCGGGCATTCCGCACCGCATCATCGGCGGCACACGCTTCTACGAGCGCCGCGAGATCCGCGAAATGATCGCCTATCTCAGCGTGATCAGCAACCCGAGCGATGAGATGCGCCTGCGCCGCGTCATCAATACGCCGAAGCGCGGCATCGGCGACCGTTCCGTGGAAATCGCCGCGGAAATCGGCCAGCAGACGGGGGAGACGCTCTTCGAGGTCATCTCGCATGCGGACGAATACCCGGCCCTCTCGCGCCCGGCCAACAAAATGAAGCTCTTCAGCGCGCAGATGCGCGGGCTGATCGAGCTGAACGAGGACCCGGAGGTTTCGATCGGCGAGCTTTACGACGAGCTGGTCGAGCGCATCGGCTACATCGACTTTCTCAAGGCCGACGACCCGGAAAGCGCCGAGGACCGCGAGGGCAACGTGCACGAACTGGCCTCGAACATCCGCCGCTATGAGGAGGAGAACCCGGAAGGCACACTGGCAGACTTCCTCGAGGAGATCTCCCTGATCACGGATATCGATAATTACGACAACGAAGCGGATTCGGTCGTCCTGATGACGATCCATTCGGCAAAGGGCCTCGAATTCCCGGTCGTTTTCCTGCCGGGCATGGAGGAAAATATCTTCCCCGGCATGGCGAGCATCTACAATCCGGCCGAGGTGGAGGAGGAGCGCCGCCTCGCTTACGTCGCCATCACGCGCGCCAAGGAGGAGCTCTACATATTCCACGCGGAGTCGCGCATGATTTTCGGCATGACGAACCGCAACCGGCTCTCCCGCTTTGCCGAGGAGATCCCGGAATCGCTCGTGACGCATACGCGCTCGCGCGAATACAACGTGCGGCCGACCGTGATGCCGAGCTTTGCAGGCGCCAAGCCCTTCGGTACGCCGAAGCCCTCGTCCGTCGCCGAAGCCGGCGGCTTCACCGCAAAGCCGCGCGTCGCACCGGCCCCCGCCGGCACGTACCGCGTCGGCGATACGGTCGCGCACAAGGCCTTCGGCGTCGGCATGATCGTATCCGCAACGCCGATGGCGAACGACACGCTGCTGGAGGTCGCTTTCGACAAAGTCGGCACCAAAAAGCTGTTTGCAAATTTTGCCCGTCTGACCAAGGTGTAAACCCTACACCGCAAAGAACCCAAAAGGCGCCGGGCAGATCCGCAAGCGGCCGCTTTCCTCCCAAACGGCTCTGTGCGCACAGCTTGCCCGGTAAACCGGAGAAACAGGTATAGATTATGGATGACGAAAAAACAGAAACGAAGAAGAACTACACGATACGCTATCTGACAACGGACGATCTCGAGCAGTACGACGCGCTGCTCCGCTATTCCTTTCAGGTGACCGAAGAGGAGCTGCTGGATACCGGATGGCACGGCGACGAGATCAAGCAGTCGAAATTCCCGGTTCTGGAGCGCGCCGACGTCCTCGGCTGCTTCGACGGGGACTACCTCGTCTCGCAGGTCGCCGTGTATCCGCTGAAGGCCAACATTTACGGTGCATTTTACTCCATCGGTTTCGTGACCAGCGTCTGCACCTATCCGGAATACACCGGAAACGGCATCATGAAGCGGCTGATGTACCAGAGCCTCGTGCATATGCGCGAGCGGCACCAGTCCTTCGCCATGCTGTTCCCGTATTCGATCCCGCTTTACAGAAAGCTGGGCTGGGAAATCATCTCGGATAAAATCACCTATACCGTAAAGGACCGCCAGATGCCCTCCAAGGCGCAGGCGCCGGGCTTCGTGCGCCGCGTAGAATGGGACAACGAGGACTTCATGCGCCTGCACGAGCGCTTCGCCAGCGTGACGCACGGCTGCCTGTTCCGGAACAGCCTGGCCTGGGAGGAATACTGGCGCTGGGATAAGGACGACACCGTCGTCGCGATCTACTACGACGTAACGAACACGCCGAGCGGCTACATGGTCTACCTCATCAAGGACGACATCATGTACATCAAGGAGATGATCTACCTGAACCGCGAGGCGCAGGACGGCCTGTGGGAGTACATCCGCGCGCACGATTCGATGATCGACGAGGTGCACGGAAACTCCTACTACAACGAGCCGATCGCCTTCGATATGGACGACGGCGACATCCGCGAAATGATCCGCCCGTACATCATGGGCCGCATCGTCGACGTGGAGCAGTTCTTTCTCCAGTACCGCTGCGAGCCGCGCGAAAAGGGCGTCTGCTTTGCTTTCGACATCACGGACGATTTCCTGCCATGGAACAACAAAACCGTGTGCGTTCGCTTCGAAAAGGGGAAATGCAGGCTCACGCACGGAAAGCCGAAGTACCGCATGGAGCTGTCCATATCCACGCTCTCCACGCTGCTGCTCGGGTATAAATCGGCGGCAAAGCTGTACCGCATGGGCCGTATCGACGCCGACGAAAAGGCCGTCGACCGGCTGGACAGCGCGCTGCTGCATGAAGCGCCGTACATCTCCGACTATATTTAAAACCGGAAAAGCCGTGCATCTCGAGTGGATGCACGGCTTCCGGCTTATGTCGGGGTTACATTCCGGCGCGGGTTTACTTGTTGCAGCCGCAGCCGCAGTTGCAGTCGTTGGCTTTCGGCGGGAAAAATTCGTCCGTCGGGAACTCGATCTTGCGGAAGAGCTCGCAGGGATTGTCGCTGGAGGTCACGCATTCCTTCTCCGGCACGCAGAAGTCGAACGCCGGAATCAGCATCTGCACATTGCGCACGATCTGGACGATCGTGAACAGGCCGATCGTCACATACACCGTGTTTTTCTGCGGCGTCGTCTCGAAAGCGCCGCCGTAGCGGCTCGCGATGCAGTCGGGGATCACGCAGCAGGGCTCGCAGCCGCAGACGCAGGAGCCGCGGTCGCAGAGCTTGGCAGAGAGCGCCACAGGCCTTGCCACCTGCACGGTCGCCTTCGGGAGCATCCGGCTGCACTGCACCTCGCAGGTATCGCAGGAATCCTCGCTCGAGAACATCTTGACGTTTCCCTCGCTGCCGAACAGGATGACCTTCTTGTTGAAGACCGCAATGCCGTTGACGCGCTCGCTGCCGATGATCGAGCCGCCGTACAGGTCGAGCGAAACGTCGAAGAAGAACGTCAGGTCAATGGAGTAGTAGCCGCGGTTGAAGGGGATCGGCTGCATATCGATGTACACGGAAATCACATCGACATAACGCACGCGCACATTGGCGGCGCTGTCCACCAGCGGCTGTACCGCCGCAGGAAACAGCACGCGCATATCCTCAAGGCAATCCTTGTCACTGCACGAATCGTATATGCGCATGGCGTCGATGCAGACCGCTTCCTTGAGCGCCGGCTGCTTGTTCTCGGTGCCGGAAGCGAATTCATTTTCAGCCATTTGATAAACCTCCTTTATGGTTTCTCACTGTCATTTTACGGCGCGCGGCGTTTCTTGTGCCTGTCCCGCCTTTCGTGTTTCTTAAGAACCGGGAAAGCTGCAAATTTTTGGTTGTATATTTGTCCGCTCTTTGTTATAATAGGGGAGAATGTAAAGAATAAGGACAGAGGAAAATGGCATTAATTGTTATTGAGGGGCTTGACGGAAGCGGGAAAGCCACGCAGGCCGGCCGCCTGCTCGCCTGTGCGGAGAAGCGCGGCGGCGCGCGGAAGATCACCTTTCCGGATTACGATTCGCCCTCTTCGGCGCTCGTGAAAATGTATCTGACCGGTGATTTCGGCAGCGACGCCGAAGCCGTAAACGCCTATGCGGCGAGCGCCTTTTACGCGGTCGACCGTTTCGCGAGCTTCCAGACAAAATGGAAGGCGGACTATCTGGCGGGGAAAACCATCATCGCCGACCGTTACGTAACCTCAAACATGGTCTATCAGCTCAGCAAGCTGCCGGAGGCGGCATGGGACGGTTATATGGCTTGGCTCGAGGATTTCGAGTATGAAAAGCTCGGCCTGCCGCGGCCGGACCGCGTGCTGTATCTGGATGTGCCGCCGGAAATCTCTCAGGCGCTGATGCTCAAGCGCTACGTCGGGGACGCTTCCAAAAAGGACATCCACGAGCGGGATTTTGATTTTCTGCGCCACTGCCGCACCTGCGCGCTGTACGCGGCGGAAAAGCTGAACTGGATCGTCATAAACTGCGCCGCGAACGGCTCGCTGCGCACGGAAGAAGACATACAGAACGAAATACTTTCAAAACTGGAGGATCTGCTATGATCTACGTTTTTCTTGCAAACGGCTTCGAAGAGATTGAAGCGCTCGCGCCGGTCGACATCCTGCGCCGCGCCGAACAGGAGGTCAAGACCGTCGGCGTCGGCGGCAAAACCATCACGGGCTCGCACGGCATCACCGTGACGGCCGACATTGAGGAAAAGGACGTCACGACCGACGATATGGAGATGATGATTCTGCCCGGCGGCATGCCCGGCACGCTGAACCTCGAAAAATCGCCGATCGTCACGGCCTGCGCCAGATACTGCGCCGCTAACGGCGTCTATCTCGCCGCGATCTGCGCCGCGCCGAGCATTCTCGGCCACCTCGGTCTGCTCGAGGGCAGGGAAGCCATCTGTTTCCCGGGCTTTGAGGGCGAGCTGAAGGGCGCAAAGCTTTCGGAAAAGCCGGTCTGCGTGGACGGCAGCATCATCACCGCCAAGGGAATGGGCGTTGCGACGCAGTTCGGCCTCACGCTTGCCGGCCTGATCGCGGGACAGGACACGGCCGACAAGATTCGCGCTTCGATTCAGAGCGTGGATTGATGACGGAGAAAGCGGCTCTCCGCCGCAGAATGCAGTCCCTGCGCGATGCCTGTTCGGACCGCGGGGCGCGCGACGCCCGGCTTCTGCGCAGCGCGCTTTCTCTGCCGGTCTATCAAAAGGCGGCCGCCGTGCTGTGTTACGTTTCCTTCGGCAGCGAGGCGGACACGAAAGCGCTGCTCCGGCAGAGTCTGCTGGACGGCAAGTCTGTTTTTGTCCCGCGCTGCCGCGCGGCGGACGGGGAAATGGATTTTTACCGCATCGATTCGATGGACGAACTCTCTCCCGGGAAATTCGGCATCCTGGAGCCGCCGGCTTTGCTGGAACGCCGCTTCCAGCGTGCGGGGAACGCCCTCTGCTTTGTGCCGGGGCTTGCTTTCACCCGCAGCGGGAAACGGCTCGGCTACGGGAAAGGCTATTACGATACATTTCTGAACAGAATACCGGTCTGCACTGTCGGCCTCTGCTATGATTTTCAGCTTGCAGAGGATCTGCCGACGGAAGCGCACGACAAGCCGGTTTCCTATATCTGCACAGACCGGGGCCTTTACCGCTGTGCACAGGACAGAAAGGATGGTTTGAAACTATGAGCGACCACGACAACCAGTATACGCCGCATGAGCGCAATGGCGAAAGCGGCACATCGGGCGGCCGTCACTTTCAGGTGAAGCTGACGGAAGAGCAGCTGAACGCCGTCCCGCAGACGGAAGCGGACGGAAGCATTCCCGAAACCGCACAGCGCGCATCCGCCGGCGCGCGGAATGCACGGAATGAGCAGGCGCTCCGCAAGGAGGCAAAGGCACACCGGAAGCGCAACAAGGTGAAGGCCCGGAAAAACAAGCGCATTTTTACGCTGACCTGGTTCGCCATGATCCTGCTCGTTTCCCTGATGGTTTCCTCGTATCTGATCGGCGGCTCCAACGACTTTTTCGCCGTCGACCGGATGGAATCCACGGTGACCGTCACGATTCCGGAGGATGTCACAGCCGACGAGCTTGCCGACATTCTGTACCAGAGCCACGCCATTGAAAAGCCGGAGTTTTTCTCCCTGTATTGCACGCTTACAACCGAGATGGAGTACTTCTCGGCAGGCTCTTTCGACCTTGAGACGAACCTTGATTACGAGGCGCTGATCAACGAACTGCAGGCCGGACCGGATCTCGGCGAGGAGATCGAGGGCATCACCTTCCCGGAGGGCATCACGATCGAGCGCTTTGCGGAAATCCTCGAAGAAAACGGCCTGCACACGAAGGACGAGGTCCTCGAGGCGTGCAACTCCATCGATTTCAGCGATTACGACTTTATCGCCGACATCTCGAACGCCGACGAGAAGTATTATCTGCTGGAGGGCTATCTCTTCCCGGATACGTACAATTTCTTTGAAAACGAATCCGTGGAGACGACGCTCCGCCGCTTCCTCGACAACTTTGAGTCCCGCGTGGAGGATCTGCAGGCCGATATCGCCGCCAGCGACTACACGCTCGACGAGATCATCACGCTGGCCTCCATCATTCAGGCCGAGGCCGCCAATACAGACGACATGTATATGATTTCCGCCATCCTGCACAATCGTCTTGAAAACGGCGAATCGCACGACATCTATTCGCTCGACTGCGACTCCACGCTGTACTATCCCTACAACAGCAGTACCGCACCGGAGGGCTACGTCAGCCGCTACTCCACCTACCTCAACAACGGCGGCGTGAGCGGGCTTCCGGCAGGCGCGATCTGCAACCCGGGTCTCGATGCGATCGACGCCGCGCTCCATCCGAGCGCCGAGGGCAGCGATTACTATTACTTCTGCCACGATGCGGACGGCAACCCGTACTACGCGGCGACGGCGGACGAGCATCAGGCCAATCTGGCGGCAGCTGGACTGCTTTAAATCTGAAAATCCAATCTTTTAAAATCGGGCCGTGCCTTTTCAGAAATTCAGGCTGAAGGGGCACGGCTTCCGTATGATTCGCCGGCGCCGTTTGCGCGCGGGCAAGACGAATAAGGGGACATGAGCTATGAACCAGACCATAAAAAAGCCGGAGCTTCTCGCACCGGCCGGAGATCTCGAGCGCCTTCAGGCGGCGCTGGATTACGGCGCAGACGCCGTCTATCTGGCGGGAAAAGCGTTCGGAATGCGCTCCGCACCGTCCAATTTTACAAATGAAGAGCTGCGGGAGGGCGTACGGCGCGCCCATGCGAAAGGCGTGAAGGTTTACGTGACCTGCAATACGCTGCCGCGCAATGCGGAGCTCGCCGCGCTTCCGGATTTTCTCGCTTTCTGCGCCGATGCCGGCGTCGACGCCTTCATTCCTGTCTCTTATACACATCTCCGAGCCCACGAGACTGCAGCTAATCTC
>USBH01000040.1 GCA_900552925.1 uncultured Oscillospiraceae bacterium | reverse complement strand
ACCGGGTTTCATATTCCTTTGGTGCCTTGGAGCGCAGCGGAAAGGAATGGTCATAAGTATGAAAATGCAAAAAAGAAATATCGCCTATAATTTGACTACACTGCGTCAACTTAATAAATTTTCCCAAGAAGAAGTAGCAGAGCAAATTGGTGTTTCCCGGCAAGCTGTTGCAAAATGGGAAACCGGCCAATCCATACCCGACATTCTAAATTGTGACGCGCTGGCAAAGCTGTACGATGTGGAACTCGACGACCTAATCCATTACGACCAAGAACAGACTGGCGAAAGCATACCGCCCAAGGGTAAGCACATATTCGGAACCGTTCGCGTGGGTGAACGCGGTCAGATTGTACTTCCCAAGCAGGCCAGAGATGTATTCAAAATTAAGCCCGGAGATATGTTAGTTGTTTTAGGGGATGAAGAGCCGGAACATCCGGGGCTTGCTCTGATGAAAGAAGATTTCTTTTTGGATATTGCTCGGTTGTTCAAAACCGCTTTGAATATGGCAGATACACCCGACGGAAAGGAGAAAAAATAATGGAAGCTGTATTGAGCGTCCAGAGTATCAATAAGCACTATCCCGGATTTACTCTGGAAAATGTCAGCTTTTCTCTTGCACCTAACCGCATTATGGGGCTGATTGGTAAAAATGGGGCGGGGAAAAGTACAACCTTAAAAACTATTCTCAACATGGTGTCGCCAGAAAGTGGGAGTGTCACCATGTTCCAAAAGAATTTCTATCAGCATGAAAAAGAGTGCAAGCAGCGAATAGGTGTTGTGTTTGGCGGGATTGACTTTTATCCGTTGAAGAAACTCTCTACTATTACGGCTGTTACTCGAAAGTTTTACACGAACTGGGATCAAGCCCAGTATCAAAAATATATCAAGCATTTTTCTTTGAATGAAAGTAAAAAATTCAAAGAACTTTCAAATGGAATGAAAGTAAAATACCTACTTGCACTGGCATTGTCCCACCACGCCGAGCTGCTGATTTTAGACGAACCGACTTCTGGTTTAGACCCGGTATCCCGTGAAGAACTGCTTCATATTTTTCGGCAAATTGTGAAAAGCGAAAAATGTTCTATTCTGTTTTCTACACATATTACTTCTGATTTGGATAGATGTACAGATGATATTACCTATATTCAGAATGGGCGGGTATTGCAAAGCGCAGATAAAGATACATTTTTGCGCTCCTTTGAGCATTTGAAAACCCCAGATGATACGGGGCCGCTCACTTTGGAAGAAATTATGTTGCGTACAGAAAGGAGTGAATGGGACGATGACATTACTGTATAAGGAAATGAGGCTTGTAGCCCACCCAACCTCGATTGTTTTTGCCTTTTTGGGCTGTCTGGTTCTGGTGCCGTCCTATCCTTACAGTGTAATTTTTATGTTTGGCTGTTTAGCACCTTACATCACTTTTTTAAATGCACGAGAAACAAATGATGTCTGGTACACAGCCGTTTTACCAGTAACAAAACGGGAAAGTGTTCTGGGAAAATGCCTGCTTGTCGTTTTCTTTCAGCTATTTCAACTGCTTTTTTCTATCCCTTTTGCATTTTTGCGAAATACCATGAATATAGCAAATAACCCCGTAGGTTTAGACGCGACCGTTGCATGGTATGGTTTTAGATTTATCTTATATGCGGTGTTCGATTTGGTATTTCTCACGGCATTTTATAAAAGCGGTTACAAAGTCGGAAAATCATTTATTCTTGCAGCAATTCCTATGGTTTTTCTCATGGTAGCGATAGAGGCCACCGCACACATTCCGGCGCTTGCTTGGATGGATAGCTATCAGCCAAAACATCTGCTGATGCAGCTGCCGATTTTATTTGCCGGAATTATCTGCTTTAGCGTATTTGTTCCATTGACATATCGGATTTCCGCGAAATGCTTTGAAAAGGTTGATTTATAGAGCCTATATATTAGCAAAGACGGTGGGGCCGGACTACAGCTAGGATGCGGCGCATACGCGCCGCCGTTGACGATTCCACGCGGCTTTTGTCGGCAGGCCGAAGGGCGACAGCAGAGCGTGCTGCTGCCCTTTTGCTGTTTTTGGGCAAATTGGAAGTACAAATTTCCCGTTCTTCATGGTATAATCAAAAAGATAAAACCAATCCGGAAAGGTATAGGAACACGATGATCAGTATTTTGTTTATCTGCCACGGCAACATCTGCCGCAGCCCGATGGCGGAATTTGTGATGAAGGAAATCGTGCGGCGGGGCGGAGAGGCGGACCGGTTTTCGATCGCGTCCTGTGCGGTCAGCCGGGAGGAGATTGGGAGCGACATCCACGCGGGGACGCGCCGGAAGCTCCGCGAAATGGGGATTCCTTTCGAAAGGCGGACGGCGGTGCAGCTGACGCGCGCCGACTACGACCGGTGGGACTACCTCATCGCGATGGATACCGCGAACGTGCGGGGGATCGAGCGCATCACCGGCGGCGACCCGGCGCACAAGGTTCACCTGTTGCTGGAGTTTGCCGGGGAGCGGCGCAGCATCGCAGACCCATGGTACACGGGCGATTTTGATGAGACGTACCGGGACGTGCTGCGCGGGTGCAGCGCGCTGTATGAAAAGCTGAAAAGACAGTAAATTATTTTCGAAAAGCTATTGACAAAGCATCATGCAGTGCTATAATGATGTTGATGAATGAATAAATGCTCATATGTTGGTTTGGAGATGAAAAGCGGGATGGCGAAAAAGGAAAAGGCGAAGGCCGCAAAAGCCGAGACAAAGGCTGCGAAAAAGAAAGAGAAGAAGGACGAGCCGATCTGCTCGGGCGAGCATGCGCATGCGGACCTCAAGGCGGTGCAGAAGGAGATCCCGCCGCTCGACACGCTGTTCCAGCTCGCGGAGCTCTTCAAGATGTTCGGCGATACGACGCGCATCCGCATCATGTGCGTGCTTTTCCAGCGCGAGCTGTGCGTCTGCGAGATCGCGGAGCTGCTCGAAATGGGCCAGTCCGCAATCTCCCACCAGCTCCGGCTTCTGCGCAACGCGCATCTCGTCAAGGTCAAGCGGGACGGCAAGCAGTCGTACTATTCGCTCGACGACGACCATGTGCAGCAGATCTACCGGATGGGACTCGAGCATATATCGGAATAAGCCTTCGGGTTTGTTCTTTGTAAAACATATGAACAAGTGAGCATACATTATTTGAAAGGGCTGAGAGATATGAAAGAGACAAAGCGGGAATGCGGCTGCGGAGAAAGGGAAACGCATGCCGGCTGCGGCTGCCGTGAAGCGCACGACCATGACGGCCACGCACATGCCGAACACGGGGCGGCGCATGGCGGGCACAGCCATACGGAGCACGATCACGCGTGCGGCTGCGGCCATGACCACGAGCATGGCCACGGGCACGAGGGGGAAGACTGCTGCGGCCATGACCACGGCCACGCGCATGACCATGCGCACGGCTGCGGCTGCGGGCACGACCATACGCACGGCTGTGCCTGCGGCCACGACCACAGCCATGGGCCGGAAGCACCGAAATGGGTGTTCCCCGTGGCGGTCGTCCTGTTCGCGCTCGGCCTCGTTTTCGAGCACGTGCTGCATCTGCCGGTCTGGGCGGTCGCCGTTTCGCACGGCCTTGCGGCGATCCTTTCGGGCTACGGCGTGTTCCTGGACGGCCTGAAGAACCTGGTCAGGCTGAACTTTACCGAGAATGTGCTCATGTCGATTGCAGTCATCGTCGCGTTCTGCCTCGGCGAATTCGGCGAGGCGGCCGCGGTCGCGATCCTGTTCAACCTCGGCGAGCGCGCGGAGGAAATCGCCGAGCGCCGCTCCCGCCGGAGCATCACGGCGCTGACGGAAATGCGGCCGGACACGGCGCGCGTGCTCCGGGACGGCGCCGAGCAAATCGTTTCCCCGGCCTCGGTCGCCGTGGGCGAAACCGTCGTCGTCAACCCGTATGAGCGCATCCCGCTCGACGGCGTGATCACGGAGGGCAGCTCGTACATCGACAACGCGGCGCTGACCGGCGAGAGCGTGCCGGTGGAGGCCACGCCGGGCGACAGCGTGCTTTCCGGCGGCGTGAACGGCAGCGCGAAGCTCACGCTGCGCGTCACGAGCGCGTTCGAGGATTCGACCGCGAGCCGCATCCTGCGCATGATCGAGGAGTCCTCAGCGCGCAAGGGCAAGGCGGAAAAGCTCATCACCCGCTTTGCGCGCGTCTATACGCCGATCGTGCTGGTGCTCGCGATCCTCGTGGCGGTTCTGCCGCCTCTCTTCGGCCTCGGCGCGTTTTCCGTCTGGCTCTACCGCGCGCTGACGATGCTCGTCGCGTCGTGCCCCTGCGCGCTCGTGATCTCCGTGCCGCTCGGCTTCTTTGCGGGCATCGGCGTGGAGTCGACGAACGGCATGCTGATCAAGGGCGGCAAATATCTCGAGGCGCTCGCAAAGGCCGACACCGTCGTGCTCGACAAGACCGGCACGATCACGACCGGCGCGCTTTCGGTCTCCTCGGTCTGGACGGCGGAAGGCGTTTCCGAGCAAATGCTTTTGCGGTTTGCAGCTTCTGCTGAATCGCTCTCCACGCACCCGGTTGCCAAGGCGATCCGTGAGGCGGCCGGCGACGCGCCCGAGGCGGAAGACATCCGCGAAATTGCGGGCCGCGGCATCGAGGCGGTCGTGGAGGGCAGAAAGCTGCTTGCCGGGCGCAGCACGTTTTTGAAGGAGAACGGCGTCGACGTTTCGCAGCTTCCACCGTGCACCGTCGCGATCGCGGCGGACGGGCGGGTCATCGGCGGCATTACGCTGGCCGATACCGTGAAGCCGGATTCTGCGGCGGCGGTGGCCGATATGAAAAAGACCGGCATACGGCAGGTTGTCATGCTGACCGGCGACAACGAGGCCGCGGCCAGGGCCGTGGCGGCGCAGGTGGGCGTGACGGATTACCGCGCGGGGCTTCTGCCGCAGGATAAGGCGCAGGCCGTCGAGGCGATGCAGGGCACGCGCGTGTTCGTCGGTGACGGCGTCAACGACGCGCCGGTGCTTGCGGCGGCGGACTGCGGCGTTGCGGTCGGCCTCGGCTCGCAGGCCGCGATCGAGACGGCGGACGCGGTGCTCTCGAGCGGCAGCCTCTCGCTGCTGCCGCGGGCGATCCGTCTGGCGCGGCGCAGCATGAACGTCATCCGCTTCAACATCGTCTTTGCGCTCGCGACGAAGGCCGCGGTGCTGCTCTGCATCCCGTTCGGCTTCGTGCCGATGTGGGTCGGCGTATTCGCGGACGTCGGTGTCACCGCGCTGACGGTGCTCAACACGATGCGCATCCTGCGCTTCAAGGCGAAATAAACCGACCAGATTTCCGGGCCGCTCCCTGTGGGGCGGCCCTTTTTCGCACCATAACGCAGCCTTATCCGGCGCATAAGAGAACGGTATTTTACGCGGCGCATGCCGGCTGGTATACTGAAAGTGCAGGACGGACAGTGCCTGCAATTCAGAAAACGGAGGGCTTTTTATGGTCAGAGCGATTGTTGGCAGCAGCTGGGGCGACGAGGGAAAGGGCAAGATTACAGATCTGCTGGCCGGCGAGGCGGATGCCGTCGTCCGCTTTCAGGGCGGTGCGAATGCCGGACACACGATCATCAATGCGTACGGAAAGAACGTGCTGCATCTTCTGCCTTCGGGCGTATTCAACCCGGAGGTTATGAACGTGATCGCAGGCGGCGTCGCACTGGATGCGGAAATGCTGTTTGCAGAGCTTGAAATGCTGCGTGAAAAAGGGGTCCCGAAGCCACGCCTTGCAATATCTGCCAGAGCGCAGCTTCTTCTGCCGGTGCACAGGTTGCAGGACAGGCTGGAGGAGAAACGGCTCGGGGCGCACAGTTTCGGTTCCACACAGTCGGGGATCGCGCCGTTTTATGCGGATAAGTATGCGAAAAAGGGCATCCAGATCGCCGAGCTGTTCGGAAGTGGGCTGCGCGAAAAGGCCGAGCGGCTCGCGGAGGAGAAAAACGTGCTGTTCCGGGCTTTGTACGGCGAAAACTGCGGCATGAACGGCGCTTCGCTGTACGAGGCGCTGGTAAATATTCGCGAACGTCTCGGGCCGATGCTGTGTGACGGCCCGTATCTGATGCAGTCGCTGCTGCGCGGCGGGAAGCGTATCCTGCTGGAGGGGCAGCTCGGCGCTCTGCGTGATCCGGACAACGGCATCTATCCGTTCGTCACTTCGTCCTCCCCGCTGGCCGGGTTTGCCTGTGTTGGGGCGGGGATTTCGCCGCAGGCGATTCAATCGGTTACGGCCGTTGTCAAGGCGTATTCCACCTGTGTCGGCGCCGGGGCGTTTGTCGGCGAGCTGAACGGCGAAGAAGCTGAAACGCTTCGCCGGCGCGGCGGCAGCGACGGAGAATATGGGGCGCTGACCGGGCGCCCGCGCCGTGTCGCATGGTTTGACGCTGTGGCTGCCCGATATGGCTGTATGCTGCAGGGCGCGACAGAGGCAGCGCTCACGATGGTGGATGTGCTCGGTTATCTGGAAAAAATCCCGGTCTGCGTCGGCTATGAAATCGACGGCAAAATCACAGGGGATTTCCCGCTGACCCCGCAGCTCGAGCGTGCAAAGCCGGTTTATACATATCTCGATGGCTGGCGGTGCGATGTCTCGGGTGTGCAACGTTACGAAGACCTGCCGGTCAACTGCAGAAAATACATCGAGTTTATCGAGCGCGAGATCGGCGTGCCCGTCACACTGGTCTCCAACGGCCCGCACCGCGACCAGATCCTGTACAGATGACCCCCGGCTTGCAGGACGTGGAAAAAGCCTGTACAATAGGAGCATGTGGTAGCGGGAGGGAACGCCATGAATATCAGTTATGACGCCTATAAGGTGTTTTGTGCGGTTGCATCGCTCGGCAGCATCACCGGCGCGGCGGAAAAGCTCTATATTTCGCAGCCGGCGGTCAGCCAGAGCATCCGGCAGTTGGAGGAAGCGCTCGGCTGCGCGCTGTTTGTCCGTGAGCCGAAGGGAGTGCGGCTGACTGAGGAAGGCCGGCTGCTCTACAGCCATGTTTCCGAGGGCATTCGAAAGATCGAGGCGGGCGAGCGCGGCATTGCGCGCATGCTGCGGATGGATATGGGAGAGATCCGGATCGGCGCGAGCGACATGACGCTGCAGTATTTTCTGCTGCCGTATCTCGAAGCATTCCATCGGCAGCATCCGGAAATCCGGATCCGCATCACGAACAATCCGACGCCGCAGACCGTGCAGGCGCTGCTGGAGGATCAAATCGATTTTGCGCTGGTCAGCGACCCGCTGCCCGCCTATAAGGGCGTGCGCTGTACGCCGGTGCGCGAGATCCGCGACATTCTGGTGTGCGGCGGTACACGGCAAGTGCAGACGTGCAGACTCGATGACCTGCCGCCCGACGATTTTATCCTGCTGGAGCACGGCACAAGCACGCGGGCGTTTCTCGACCGGGAGTTTGCACGGCGCGGCATACGGCCCGACCCGAAATTTGAGCTTGCGACGAGTGCGCTGATCGTGCAGTTTGCGGCGCGCGGACTCGGCATCGGCTGTGTCGTGCGCGACTTTGCCGAGGAGAAGCTGCGGACGGGAGAGATTCAGGAGCTGCCGCTTGCAGACCCGTTCCCGCCGCGGCACATCTGTCTGCTGCGCAGAGAGCAGGCGGTTTCCCGCGCATCCGAGATGCTGATGGCCACTTTCTGTATGTAGCCGGTATTGAAGAATCAGGAGCAAAATACGTGTCGGGATGTCGGCCGCCCTGCGCCGTCGGAATTACGGTGCGGACAGCGCCGCGCCCGGGTAGAAATACGCGAGGATCTCCGCATAGCCGGCGCCGCTTTCGGCCATGTAGATGGCGCCGGCCTGGCTCATGCCGACGCCGTGCCCCCAGCCGAGCGTCGTGAAGGTGAACTGCTCGCCGTCGAAGGAGACGCTGAAGCTCGCGCTGCGCAGGCCGAGCGCCTCGCGGACCGCAACGCCTGAGAGCGTCGTGCCGCAGAGCGCGATGCTCTCGACGTAGCCGCTGTCGAAGTAGTGCGCGTCGGTGAACCAGCCGGCAGGGTCGTCCGTAAATTCCACGTCGGGAAACGCTTCGCGGACCGCGTCCGGCGTCACGGCGGTGCTGGAGCGGTAGCCGTCGTACAGCATGTCGGACGGGCAGGCCACGGCCTGCAGGTAGGGATAGCTGTTCTCCGGCCACACGTTTTCATACGGCTGCGTGCAGCCGGCCGAAATCGCAAAGAAGGTCGATTCGATCGGCTCCCCCTCGTACAGGAGCTGCTGCCCGGCGACCTCCGCGCAAATGGCGTCGAGCCGCGCTTTCGCATCGGCCCAGCCGTCGCCGTAGAGCGCGGCGAGGTCGTCGTCGGTCATATAGATCTGCTTTTCCGCGCTGTTGCAGGTGAAATCGGCGTCGTCCCCGCTGTTTTCCAGGCGCCGCGCGCTGTAAAAGCTGTAGATCGCGACGGCCTGCGCCTTGAGGGCCTCGTCCGGCGCGTCCAGCGTCATCTCACAGGGTAGCGCGCCGCGCAGGAAGTCGGCGTCCGGCACGGCGAGAACCTGCGCCCGCGCCTCGTCGTAGATGCGGAACACGGCGTCGGCCGCTTCTTCCGGCGCCGGGGAGGCGGCGGGCGCGGCTTCCTGCTGCGGCGTCCTTTCGGCCGCGAGCCGGAACACGAGCGGGCTCAGGCCGAGCAGCAGGTACAAGGCGGCGGCGAAAAGCAGCGTGCGGCGGAGAAGGGGCTTCATGGCGGACATCCTTTCTCTTTAGAAGTTATGCAAAAATTGAGAACCGAACATGCAAAATTGAAGGGTATGGAAATGGTTTTCAAGGGAAAGATTAGAATAAATGAAAGATTTGCGTTTAAATCATTCAAAAGGCTTGACGGGATGCGGTTCCTGCGCTACAATAGAGCCAATACGCTTCGGGCGCAATTCAGGAAAGGGTGAATGCTGTGCAGAGACTGCTTAATGAGAGTGAAACGAGCACGACCGTCAGTGAGCTTTGTGCGGAATACCGCGCAAACAACAGGATTACGAGGGACGAATACGAATACTACGACGTCAAACGTGGCCTGCGCAACCGGGACGGCACCGGCGTTGTGGCCGGCCTCACGCATGTCTGCAACGTGCACGGCTATCTGATCGACGACGGCGAGAAGGTTCCGGACGAGGGGCGGCTGAGCTACCGCGGCCTCAACGTGACCGACATTGTGAACGGCTGCCGCGCCGAGGGGCGCTTTGCCTTTGAGGAGGTCGTGTGGCTGCTGATCTTCGGCAAGCTGCCGGACAAGCGGCAGTACGGCCGCATCTGCCAGATCCTCTACGAAAACCGCGAGCTGCCCGAGTACTTCCCCGAGGACGTCATCATGAAGAACCCCTCGAAGGACGTGATGAACAAGCTCGCCCGCGCCGTTTTGACGCTGTACTCCTACGACGACGACCCGGACGATCTCTCGCTCGAAAACAACATGCGCCAGAGCATCTCGCTGATCGCGCGGATGCCGGCGATCATGACGTACGCGTACCAGGTGAAGCGGCGCCACTACGACAAGCAGACGATGTTTTTCCACCCGTTTGAGCCGCAGCACAGGACGGCGGAGGCGATCCTCAACGCGCTGCGTGAGGACCGCAGCTTTACGCGCGAGGAGGCCGAGCTGCTCGATCTGTGCATGGTGATGCACGCGGAGCACGGCGGCGGCAACAACTCCACGTTTACCGCGCGCGTGCTCTCCTCGGCGCACACCGATATTTACTCGACGATCGCGGCGGCCATCGGCTCGCTCAAAGGCTTCCGCCACGGCGGCGCGAACCACAAGGTGCGCCAGATGATGACCGACATCATGCAGAACGTGCAGCACTGGGACAGCGACGACGAGGTGGAGACGTATCTCGAGCGCATCCTGCGGCGCGAGGTCGGCGACAGAAGCGGCCTGATCTACGGCATGGGCCATGCGATCTACACGATTTCCGACCCGCGCGCCGTCGAGCTCAAAAAGCAGGCGCGCAAGCTGGCCGCGGAAAAGGGCTACGGCGACAAGTTCGCGCTGTACGAGCGCATCGAGCGCCTGTCTCCGGCCGCGTTCAAAAAGGTGACCGGGAACAAAAAAGTCATATGCGCGAACGTCGATTTTTATTCCGGGCTTGTCTACGAGCTGTCTCTTATACACATCTCCGAGCCCACGAGACTGCAGCTAATCTCG
>USBH01000039.1 GCA_900552925.1 uncultured Oscillospiraceae bacterium | reverse complement strand
GAGATTAGCTGCAGTCTCGTGGGCTCGGAGATGTGTATAAGAGACAGGATATAGTCCGGCTGCCAGGCCGCGAAGTCGTTCGGTTTATGCGCGCCGAGCGCTTCGTTCCGCGCGCCGGTCAGCAGGCCGCAGACCTGCTCATAGACCGGCGGCAGCGCGTTGTGCGGGTTGTTGTCCCACGCGCAGCCGACGCCCCAGCCGCTCTGGGAGAGGATGCGCACGTCGGCGCCGACGGCCTGCGCCGTCATGACCGCGTAGTTGTTTTCGGCGCAGAAGAACATCGAGACCCAGTCCTCCTCCGCCTTCGCGCCGATGCTCCCCTCGCCGCTCGTGATGCTGTCGCCGATGAACTCGAGCTTCAGCGCGCGCGGCTCGACCGGCTCAAAGCTGCCGTCCGTCTCGAGCGCGCAGATCTGCAGCAGACTTTCCGGGTCGCCGCTCATCGCCTGCGTATCCTTCACGATGCGCACGTTTTTGACGGTTTCCGGGTTCATGCCGCGGAACACGCAGACGCGGTGCGTCCCCTTCTCCGCCATGCGGCGGGACAGGAATTCGCCGTTGACGACGAAGCTGTACCATGGCTCATACATCGACCAGTCGGCGGAGAGCTCCACCCAGAGCTCGCCGCCGCGCACGTTGACCTCCAGCCCCGAGGCCGTCCAGAACAGCGTGAGCGGGTCCGTCTCCCCGTTCGTCCGCCCGTGCACAAGGTGCGGCACCTGTGAAATTGTCCAGCGTTTCATTGTTTCGTTCTCCTTCCCGAGCCCTCGGGGCTTTTCCGCCCGCAGCGCCGTTTTTTCTTTCTTATTATATAGGCATCCGGTGGAAACGTCAACCGCCGCCAAAAAGCGCGCAGCGATCGGCCCGCAGCGATGCAGAAAAACCGCGCGCCGGAGACGCGCAGAAGCCCCGCCGCTTCCGGAGGGGAAACGGCGGGGCCGGGTTAAGCTTTCAGTTTTGCTCAGGGACGGTCGTAGGTTTCCGTGCAGATCAGGCGGATCTCCTCGATGTCCATACCGGTCTGGCCGAAATAGAGCTTGAGGTAGTTGGTGCCGCCGAACAGCACGCCGATGTCCTGCTCCATCGTGACGAGCTGGCCGTTCGTGCCGTTGATCATGATCATGCCGCGCAGCATGCCGTCGATGAAGATCGACATCGGGATCTGCGCCACCTCGCCCGCGTTCGACTTGACGCGCATCGAGAGCTTATACTTGCCGTTCGTCGTGTAGCGGATGCCGAACACGGTCGAAGCGCCCTTCTCGGTGTTGAGCTTCGCGATGTCGAGCGGCGCGCCGTCGTCGATCAACTGGTACTCGACGTCGTAGGCGGCGAAATCCTCTGCGGCCGCCGCTTCCTCGGCCTCGCGCTCCTCGTCGCTGACGCGGCCGAGGCTGCGCTCCATGACGGGCGACTTCATGATGACGTTGCAGATGTTCTTCGCCGCGCGCACGAGCGCCTCACGGCTCAGGCGGCCGTCCTTGATCGCCTCGGGCATGTTGTCGCCCTGGCTGTTCGAGGCCGAATCCGTATTGACCATGTTGAGGTCGTTCTGGGCGCGCACCTGCGCCGCGACGTTCGCGCGCGTGCCGGGCTCGCCCTCGTCGTTGCCCTTGGCCCACCAGTCGGTCATCACGGCGCCGGTGAAGCCCCACTCGCCGCGCAGGATCGTCGAAAGCAGGTCGTAGTTGCTGGCGGTCCACATGCCGTTGAGCGCGCCGTAGGTGGACATCACGAAGTAGGCGCCGCCCTCCTTCACCGCCATCTCAAAGGCCGGCAGGTAGATCTCGCGCAGCGCGCGCTCCGAAAGGATCGAGTCGATGTCGGTGCGGTGGAACTCCTGGTTGTTGCAGGCGAAGTGCTTGACCGTGCCGGTCGTGCCCCAGCGGTGCATGCCGCGCAGCTGGGCCGCCGCCATCTTGCCGGTGAGCAGCGGGTCTTCGGAGAAATACTCGAAGTTGCGGCCGTTCATCGGGTTGCGGTGGATGTTGAGGCCCGGGCCGAGCAGCGTGTCGATGCGGTTCTTTCTGAGCTCGAGGCCCTGCATCGCAAACAGCTCCTCGTTCAGCTCCTCGCTGAACGTGCAGGCGAGCAGCGTGCCGTTCGGCAGGCTGAACGCGATCGAGCCGCAGTCCATGCGGATGCCGGAGGGGCCGTCCGAGCAGCAGGCCGTCGGGATGCCGAAGTCGAGCAGGTTCTGCGTGACGCCGCCGAACGCGCCGCCGGTGCCCGCCGTGACCTTCGGCGAGTTCATGCCCTCGCCGCGGATGAGGCAGATGAGGTCCTCGTTCGGGATCTGCGCGATGAATTCGTCGAGACCGGCCTTGCCGTCGAACACGTCGCCGAGCCTCAGGCCCTTGTCGCCGCTGTAGGGCAGGCAGGCGGGCATTGCGGCCGCGCTGCGCTCCGTCATGCTGTAGGTGCGCTGCGGGACCGGCTCCCACGCGACCGTGTACGCGCCGTTCTCGAGCTTCGCGTGCATGCGGTCGAACGCGGTGACCGGCGCGCAGGCCTCGGTGCACTGCTCGATGACGGTATCCTCTGCGATCTCAAAGCTGCCGCTCAGGGAAGCGCAGCGGACGCACGCGCCCGTGTAGATGTTGTAGGTGCCGGCCTCGAGCACATAGGCCGACTTGTGGCCGGTGACGCCGCTGTCGTCGTATGAGGCGAGCTTCGCGATTTCGAACGCGATCTCCACGGCCTCGCTCTCGCCGGGCTGCAGCTCCGCGGTCTTTTTGAACGCGCACAGGCTGCGCGCCGCCTTGCCGAGCTTGCCCTGCGGCGCCTCGGCATAGACCTGGACGACCTGCTTGCCCGGGACGTCGCCGGTGTTTTTGACGATCACGACCTCCTTGACGGTCTCGCCGTCCGATTCAAAGCCCGCGACCTCCATGTCGAACGTCGTGTAGGACAGGCCGAAACCGAACGGGTACAGCACGCGGTCCTTCGCAAACGTCTCGAAATAGCGGTAGCCGACGTAGATGTCCTCCTTGTAGACGACCTTCTCGGGGTCGCCGAAGCCCTCGCTCGAGGGGTAGTCCGCGATGTCGATCGCGATCGTGTCGCTGAGCTTGCCGCTCGGGGAGACCGCGCCGGTCAGGACGTCGAGCACGCCGGCGCCGCCCTCCTGGCCGCCCTGCCAGACGTACAGGACCGCTGCGGGGTTGTACTTTTCGACCCACTTCATGTCGATGATGTTGCCGACGTTCAGCAGCACCGCAACGCGCTTGAACGCGCCGCAGACCGTCTCGAGCATCTGCTCCTCGGTCTTCGTGAGCAGGTAGCTGCCCTCGGTCGGGCTGTTGTCCTTATCCTCGCCGGCGGTGCGGCCGATGATGACGACCGCGATGTCGGACTCTGCGGCGGCCTCGGCGGCAAGCGCTGCGGAAACCGGCATTTCCTCCTGGCACCACGGCTCCTGCGCCCAGCCCATGCCCTTTTCAAACGGATGCTCCGCCACCCAGTCGCGGTAGACGGTCTCGAGCTTCTCATTGACAACGACGTCCGGGCAGTCCTTCAGCGCGTCGAGAATACCGGTCACATACCGCGTATTGACCGCGCCGCCGGAGCCCGTGCCGCTCTTGTAATAATCAAACTGGATTCTGCCGAACACGGAAACGCGCTCGCCCTTCCGAATCGGCAGCGCCTTGTCGTCATTTTTCAGAAGGACGCAGCCCTCTGCAACGGTCTGCCGCGCCAGAGCGGCATAGCGTTCAAGATCAAGCTTATACGGATTCATTTTGGCATCTTTCCTTTCTGTCTTTTCTCGGGCCGGCCCTTCCGAAAGGCTGGCGGCCGGAGGCCCGGACCGCCCCCGCGGCCTGCCCGGGCTTTTCCTATATTCTATGATAATCGATTTTGGCTTTTCTGGCAAGAGCGCACAGAAAAAAAGTCTGTGTAAAATCAATTTATAGAAAAAACTAAAAGATTCCGCCATAGTTTTACATTCCGGAGATTGTAAAATTTACAGGAAACGGTTATCATAGATACAGAAATTGCAGCCCTGCGCAAAAGCGCACGCGCACGGCCGAAGGCTGCAAGCCACAAAACTGACAAGGACCGGTGAATCTATGCCCGCTTTTTACGCCCATTACCGCTTCGGCTGCGCGGCGCTCGACCGCGCGCAGCCTGCCGTACAGTCGCTTTGTCTCGAAAACCGCGCGCTGTACGATATCGGCCTGCACGGCCCCGACCTTTTTTTCTTTTACCGCCCCGTTCTGCCGAACAAGGTGAACCGCCTCGGCCATGAGGCGCACCACCGCTCCGGCCGGGAATTCCTCGCGCGCGGCAAAAAGGTGCTCGCCGCCGCCAAGGACCGGCGCGCCGCGCGCGCGTACCTGTACGGCCTGCTCTGCCATTTCGCGCTCGACACGCTGTGCCACCCGTACGTCGCGCAGGCCATGGCGGAGCTGAACGTGACGCACGCCGCGGTGGAGACCTCCTTCGACCGCGCGCTGCTGACCCGCGACAGCATCGACCCGCTGACGTTCGACCCCTGCGGCCACTTCGAGACGACGCGCCGGAACGCCGCGGTCATCGCGCCGTTTTATCCGCCGGCCGTGACCGACACGGTGGAAAAAAGCCTGAACTCGATGGTGTTTTACGGGCGCGTGCTCTACAGCAGCAGCCGGGCGTTCCGCGCGGTGCTCGACAAGGGGCTGTACATCACGCTGCACCACGACGCGATCGCCGACATGATGATGACCGAAAAGCCGAACCCGCGCCTTGCGGACTGCGACGCGCAGATGTTCGCGCGGTTCGAGGAGGCGCTGGCGCTCGTGCAGAAGCTGTTTGCCGAGGCGGACAACTACCTCGAAAACGGCCGCCCCGCCGGGCCGGACTTCGACCGGACCTTCGAGGGCTGACCGCCTTCGCGCCCCATCCCCCTGCGCCCAAAATTTCTGGAAAGAGGACTGAAGAACATGGAAAAATTCAAACTGACCCGCGGTGAAAAAGCCTGGATCCTGTACGACGTCGGCAACTCGGCGTTCATCCTGCTGGTCTCGACGATCATCCCGATCTACTTCAACGCGCTCGCCGCGGGCGAGGGCATCTCGGACAGCGACTATCTCGCCGCATGGGGCTACGCCGGCTCCGTCTCCACGCTGCTCGTCGCCGTCTCCTCGCCGCTGCTCGGCACGCTGGCCGACCGCCGGAACATGAAGCCGATCCTGTTTGTCGCCTCCCTCATCCTCGGCGCGCTCGGCTGCGCCTGCCTCGGCTTTGCCTGGGGCTGGGTCTCGTTCCTCGTCATCTTCGTGATCGCGAAGGTCGGCTACTCCTCCGCAAACGTCTTCTACGACGCGATGCTGCCCGAGATCACGACGGAGTCGCGCATGGACAAGGTCTCCTCGCTCGGCTACGCGTTCGGCTACATCGGCAGCTGCATCCCGTTCATCCTCTCCCTCGTCGTCGTGCTGTTCTACGAGCGCTTCGGCATCAGCCAGACGACGGCCATGCTGATCGCCTTCCTGATCACGACCGTGTGGTGGGTCGGGCTGACGATCCCGCTGCTGCGCACCTACAGACACACCGCCTACTCCGAGACGAGCGGCACAAAGATCTCCGAGACGTTCCGCCGCTTCGTCCGCACCTTCAAGAACATACGCCGCGAAAAGCACATCTTCATCTTCCTGCTCTCGTTCTTCTTCTTCATCGACGGCGTCTACACAATCATCGAGATGGCGACGGCGTACGGTACGGCGGTCGGCCTGGATTCGACCGGCCTGCTGCTCGCGCTGCTCCTGACGCAGATCGTCGCCTTCCCGTTCGCGATCCTCTTCGGCCGCTTCGCCGCCAAGTACAGCACGGGCCTGCTCATCAAGATCTGCATCCTCGCCTATACGGGCATCGCGCTCTTCGCGATCTTCCTGCAGTACCAGTGGCAGTTCTGGACGCTGGCCGTCGCGGTCGGCATGTTCCAGGGCGGCATTCAGGCGCTGTCGCGCTCCTACTTCGCGAAGATTATCCCCGCCGAAAAGAGCGGCGAATACTTCGGCCTGTTCGACATCTGCGGCAAGGGCGCGTCGTTCCTCGGCACGTTGATCGTCGCCGTCGTCAGCCAGACGACCGGCAACGAGAGCATCGCCGTCGGCGCGATCGCCGTGATCTTCGTCATCGGCTTCGTCATTTTCTGCTACGCCGACAGGCTGAACCGCGCGAAGTCGTAACATATTGTTTTCCGCCGCAGCGCAGCGCGGGTTTTCCCCGCTGCACGGCCGTGCGAAACTGCAGAAACACAGCGGAAAGCCCCGCCTCCCGGCCTTTGCCGGAACACGGGGCTTTCCGCCTTTTTTATTCGCCTGCGCCGTCGCGACGCCCCGGCCCTGGTAGTCCTTGTGGACGTACAGGCGGTCGAGATACCCGTCCGCGTCCATATCGGCGAAGCCGTTCGTCCGTTTCCTGCAAAACCCGCACGCCTGCTGTGTGCGGCGCGCCAAAAGGCCCCGCTCTCCGGTGAAGAGCAGGGCCTCTGTTTTCAACTTACAGCCGATCAGCTGTGGAAAGAGTAGTTCGGCGCTTCCTTCGTGATCTGGATGTCGTGCGGGTGGCTCTCCTTGAGGCCGGCGCCGGTGATGCGCACGAACTGCGCCTTCTCGTGCATCTCGGGGATGTTCGCGCAGCCGGTGTAGCCCATGCCGGAACGCAGGCCGCCGACCATCTGGTAGATCGTATCGGCGAGCGGGCCCTTGAACGGGACGCGGCCCTCGACGCCCTCGGGCACGAACTTCTTGTTCTGCGCCTGGAAGTAGCGGTCGCTGGAGCCCTTGCCCATCGCGCCGAGCGAGCCCATGCCGCGGTAGACCTTGAACTGTCTGCCCTGGTAGAGCTCGTACTCGCCCGGGGCCTCCTTGCAGCCCGCGACGAGCGAGCCGAGCATGACGACGCTCGCACCGGCGGCAAGCGCCTTGACGATGTCGCCGCTGTACTTGATGCCGCCGTCCGCGATGATCGGGATGCCGTACTGCGCAGCGACGCAGGCCGCGTCGTACACGGCGGTGATCTGCGGCACGCCGATGCCGGCGACCACGCGCGTTGTGCAGATGGAGCCCGGGCCGATGCCGACCTTCACGCAGTCGGCGCCCGCCTCGATCAGCGCGCGCGTGCCTTCGCCCGTCGCGACGTTGCCGGCGATGAGCTGCAGCTCGGGGTACGCCTTCTTGACCTTGCGGACCGCCTCGATGATGCCGTTGTTGTGGCCGTGCGCGGAGTCGAGCACGACGACGTCGACCTGCGCCTCGACGAGCGCTGCAACGCGGTCGAGCACGTCGGCCGTCGCGCCGATCGCCGCGCCGCAGAGCAGGCGGCCGCTGGCGTCGCGCGCGGAATTCGGGTACTGCACGGCTTTCTCGATGTCCTTGATCGTGATGAGGCCCTTGAGGTAGCCGTTTTCATCGACGATCGGCAGCTTTTCGATGCGGTGCCGGCGCAGGATCTCCTGCGCGTCCTGCAGCGTGGTGCCGACCGGCGCGGTGACGAGGTCTTCCTTCGTCATGACGTCGGCGATCTTCTGGTCGAAGTCGGCGTCGGTCATGAAGCGCAGGTCGCGGTTCGTGATGATGCCGACGAGCTTGCCGTTCTCGCAGATCGGCACGCCGGAGATCTTGTAGCGGCCCATCAGGTTGTCGGCCTCGCGCACCGTGTTCTCCGGCGCGAGGTAGAACGGGTCGACGATGACGCCGTTTTCCGAGCGCTTGACCATATCGACGAGGTCTGCCTGGCGCTCGATCGACATATTCTTGTGGATGATGCCGATACCGCCCTCACGCGCGATCGCGATGGCCATCTCCGCCTCGGTGACGGTATCCATCGCCGCCGTCATGATCGGAGTATTGAGCCGGATCTTTTTGGTGAGCTGCGTGGAAATATCCACCTGTGCGGGCAGCACGTTCGATTCTGCGGGGATCAGCAGAACATCGTCAAAGGTCAGCCCCTCTTTGACAAACTTGGAAGTAAACTCTGTGTTCAGCATAGCCTCAACCATCCTTTCACTTTTCACGCTGCTTTTCGTCCTTCGGCGCGCCGCCAAAACCGCACAGCCCGCACGCCGTCCATTTGGTTATTGATATTAAATTCTATCACTTCGGCGGCCTTTTTTCAACCGGTTCGGCCGATGAAAAACAGAGATATTTCTCCTCACCTTACCGTTCCTTCTTAGGAAAAAGCGACAAAAAGCGACATGCTGTCCGCACAGTGCGGACGCGGCGGAAAATCCGCGGGGATTTCCGTTAAAAAGCGCGGAAAAAACTTGACAGCTCCGCCGCTTTGATATACATTTTACCTAGACCAACCGGGTTGTATTGAAAATTCGCAAAAAGGATGAATACCGCATGAGAAAGCTTCATTTTCCTGCCCTAACGCCGCAGAACAGCGAGGCGCTGCGCCTCACCGTTCTGCAGAGCACCTTCTGGGCCTCCATGGCCATCGGCGGCTACCAGACCGTTTACCTGCAGAACAACGGCTTCCCCGCCGCGCAGTTCGGCCTGCTGAACGCCATCGCGTGCGCGGTCGCAATCGTCGCGATGACCTTCTGGGGCATGGTCAGCGACCGGATCGGCGGCGTGCGCAAGATCGTGATGCTGACGCTGACGCTCGGCGTCTCGCTCTTCGCGCTGATCCCGCTGATCCCGACCGGGCAGCCCTACTCTGCGCTTCTGTTTTTAATCGTCATCCCGATCGTCAACTTCTTCCGCTCGCCGATGTCGGCCTTCGTCGACAACCTGACCGTGCGCAACTGCGCGGAAAACGGGCTGAACTACGGGACCATCCGCAGCAGCGGCTCGCTGTGGTTCGCGATCGCCGGCATCCTCGCCGTCAACCTGCTGATCCCGGCCTTCGGCGTTTCCTCCACGTTCTTCGTCGCGGCGATCGTCATGGTCCCGACCATCCTCCTCGCCTTCTTCTGCCGCGAGCCGCAGAGCGGCGGCCGCGCAAGGAAAAGCCGCATGGGCGCGGGCAAGCTGTTCAAGGACCGCCGCTTCGTCGCCTTTCTCATCTTCGGCTTCTTCTTTTACGTCGGCACCGCCTTCGAAAGCAACTTCCTGCCGTACCTGATGACCTCGATCAACATCGACAGCACAAACGTCGGCCTGGTGCTTTCGGTCCGCGCGCTGATGGAGATCCCGTTTCTGTTCTTTATCGTAAAGCTGCGCCGCCGCTTCCAGCTGCGCTACCTCATCATGCTTGCGGCGGCGTTTATGGGCGTCGAGTGCCTCCTCCTCGGCCTGTTCGTCACGACGCTGCCCGAATTCGTCGTGTTCGCCGCGGTCTTCGGCTTCGGCAACGGCCTCTTCATCGGCACAGCGACCAACTACATCTACGAGCTCGCGCCCGTCGAGCTGCGCGCCACGGCGCACGGCCTGTTCGTCTCCGTCTCGCAGATCGCCGGCATCCTCGGCAACCTGCTCGGCGGCTTCCTGTTCGACGCGGTCGGCGGCAAGCCGTTCTACCTGATCGCCAGCGGCCTGATGTTCCTCTCGATCCTCGTCTTCGCCGTCAGCTTCATCAAGAAGGGCGAAAACGCGCCCGCCGCGGAAAACAACTGAACACACAGCCGGATTTGGGGCCGCCGCCGCGCGGCCCTTTTCTTTTTATCCTTTTGCGCCCTGAAAACGCAGCGAAAGCGCATACCGTTTCGTCCGGAAAACTCATGCAGAAAGGCCGCCGATTCCCCACCGACGGCCTTTCTGCATGGAACCGTGCATTCTGCCTTTCAACGAGCCGTCGACAAATTGTGAAAAACAAGCGTTTTGCCACTATACCGTGTGGTTTTCCACACTTTCCACCGAGTTTTCCACAGGGTTTTCTGGGAAAATCCAGCATAATTATTCATTCAAAAAGCAAGATTATTCCTGCTTTTTCTCGCGGCCATTTTGAAAATATTTGCGGAAATTCCGCATATTTTGCCGTTTTATGGAAACCGCGCGTTAATGACGATATACATCGATTCTGTATAATCTGTTGTGCTTTCCTGCTTTTCCACATATCCGCAGGAAAAGTTTTTCACATGGAGGCGCGGAAAAAGCGGAAAACTGCGTTCTGCGCCCCGCGTGCAGCGCGGAGCTGCGCGCAAAAAGGCCGCCGGACCGGCGGTTTCACACCGGGCTTCGGCGGCCTTTGCCTGTTTACTTCTTCGGGACGATGACGTCCTTGCCGCCCATGTACGGGCGCAGCGCCTGTCTCTTATACACAT
>USBH01000038.1 GCA_900552925.1 uncultured Oscillospiraceae bacterium | reverse complement strand
ACGAGATTAGCTGCAGTCTCGTGGGCTCGGAGATGTGTATAAGAGACAGTCCGTGTGGAGAGCAAAGAAGGCGCGGGCACGACCTTTACCGCGCGCCTGCCGGCCCGGTTTGCCGGGGCCGGCACAGAGCATGAGAGGAGAGACGACGATGCAGACAGTTGAAAAATGGGGCGTGTTTGAAGTTTCCGTGCACGGGCCGCAGGACGGGAATCCGTTCACGGAGCGGCAGTTCGGCGCCGTGTTCCGCGGCAAGAGCGAAACGGTGCAGGCGGACGGCTTCTACGACGGCGAAGGCGTCTACCGGGTGCGCTTCATGCCCTCGTTTGAGGGCGCGTACACGTACGAGACGCGCGGGAATTTCCCGGAGGCGGCCGGAAGCGGAGAATTTGCAGTCACGGCGCCCGCGGCGGGCAACCACGGCCCGATGCGCGTTGTGAACCAGTATCACTTCGCCTATGAGGACGGCACGCCGTATTACTCGGTGGGCACGACCTGCTATGCCTGGGCGCACCAGCCCGAGGCCGTCCGGCAGGATACGCTCCGGGAGCTGGATAAAGGCTATTTCAACAAGATGCGCTTCTGCGTGTTCCCGAAGCACTACATCCACAATTTCCGCGACCCTGAGACGTTCCCGTACGAGGGCACGCCGGTGGACAACAGCGGCCTGAATGAGGAGACTTATTCACCGGCTGCGGACTTTGCGGGCAACGACTGGGATTTCACCCGCTTCAACCCCGAGCACTTCCGGCGGATCGAGCGCGCGATCCGGGAACTGGGCGACCGCGGGATCGAGGCGGACATCATCGTCATGCACCCCTACGACCGCTGGGGCTTTTCGCAGATGACGAAGGCGCAGGACGACCTGTACTGGAATTACGTGATCGCCCGCTTCGCCGCCTACCGGAACGTCTGGTGGAGCCTCGCCAACGAGTACGACCTGATGCGCGCCAAGACGCTGGAGGACTGGGAGCGGTACGCCGCGATCCTCTGCGCAAAGGACCCGTACAACCACCTTCGCTCCATCCACAACTGCATCGCGTTTTACGATTACACCCGCCCGTGGATCACGCACTGCAGCATGCAGCGGCAGGACCTGTACCGCCACGTCGAGTATACCGACGAATACCGCACCCGTTACGGCAAGCCGGTGGTCTGGGACGAGATCGCCTATGAGGGTAACATCGATATGGGCTGGGGAAACATCTCGGGGCAGGAGCTGACCCGCCGGTTCTGGGAGGCCTCGCTCCGCGGCGGCTACGCCGGGCACGGGGAGACGTTCCTCGACCCGGAAAACGACATCCTGTGGTGGAGCCACGGCGGCGTGCTGCACGGGGAAAGCCCGGCGCGGATCCGCTTCCTCCACAGGATTCTGAAGGAAACGCCCGGCCGCGGCCTGAAGCTGGGGCAGTCATCGTTCGATGAGACCGTGGGTGTGCCGGACTGCGTTTCCTTCGGGCAGGACGCCGGGTACGAGATCCACTACTACGGCTTCGGCCGGCCCTCTTTCCGTGATTTCCTGAAGCCGGCCGGCGAGCAGTGGCGCGCGGAAGTCATCGATACGTGGAACATGACGGTCGAGGACGCCGGCGTCCATGCCGGCAGGTTCCGCATCGCCCTGCCGGGCCGGGAGTACATCGCCGTCCGCCTGACGCGTGTGAAAGAGGAATCCGGGGCGCAAAACGCTTAACACGTATTTTACAAATTTTCCGTAAAACACACGTGGATTTTACTTTTGCGTGGTTTTTTAGACCAGATTCGTGCGATTTATTCATGTGTGATTTATAAAATTTAACAAAAGTAAACGTATTCCATTGACTTCTCTTAACATTCTCTTTATACTGAAAACTGCTGGAATAAACGGTGGAGTCTGTCATAGAGCGCGGCCGCGCTTCTATTTATCCCAGTGTTAACTTTTCAATGAGAAAGTCATTTGGAGAGCGAAAAGGGACAGAACTTCAAAACTATAAGTTCTGTCCCTTTTGGTATTTTTTCAGGCAGGGGTATTTTATGGATGTTTCATTTATGAGTTTTCTGCAGAGCGTGACGTCGAGCCCGGTTTTGCTGATTACGGTGCTGCTCACGCTTGGCGTCATTTTCGTCAACGGCTGGACGGATGCGCCGAACGCGATCGCGACGTGCATCACCACGCGCTGCATGAGCACCCGAAGCGCGATCTGGATGAGCGCGATTTTCAATTTCCTCGGCGTGTTCGTCATGACACAAATCAATAGCTCCGTGGCGTCTACCATAAGCAACATGGTGGATTTTGGCGGCAATACACGCGAAGCACTGATCGCTTTGTGTGCCGCCTTGTTTTCCATTGTTGTTTACAGCGTAGGCGCCTCTTATTTTGGCATTCCGACGAGCGAGAGCCACAGCCTGATCGCCGGCCTGTCCGGCGCGGCGATCGCCATTCAGAACGGCATCGGCGGCATCAACATGGACGAGTGGGCCAAGGTGCTGTACGGCCTCGTGCTGAGCCTGATTCTCGGCTTCGCGACCGGCTGGGTCGTCTGCAAGGTGGTCAGCCTCGTCTGCTACAGGATGGACCGCCGCAAGACGAACCGCTTCTTCCGCGGCGCGCAGATCTTCGGCGCTGCGGCCATGAGCTTCATGCACGGCGCGCAGGATGGGCAGAAGTTCATCGGCGTCCTGTTCCTCGGCATCGCGTTTTCCAACGGGCAGGGCAGCGTGAGCGGCATTTCCATCCCGGTATGGCTCATGCTGGTCTGCAGCGTGGTCATGGCGGCGGGCACCAGTGTCGGCGGCGAAAAGATCATCAAGTCGGTCGGCATGGATATGGTCAAGCTGGAGAAATACCAGGGCTTCTCCGCCGACCTCTCGGCGGCGTTCTGCCTGCTGTACTCGAGCCTTTTCGGCATTCCGGTCTCGACGACGCATACGAAGACCAGCGCCATCATGGGCGTCGGCGCCGTCAAGCGCCTCTCCTCCATCAACCTCGGGGTTGTCAAGGAAATGGTGCTGACCTGGATTTTCACGTTCCCGGGCTGCGGACTGATCAGCTTCATTATGGCCAAGCTGTTTATCACAATATTCTAAGGGTTTGAACTGCGGAGGAAATTATGGCGAAGAAACAAGATTCCTACTATTTTCAGAATTTTATCGAGTGCGCGGAGTATTCCTGCAAGGCCGCGAACCTGCTCAAAAAGACGATGGAGCAGTTCGACGTAAACGCTTTGCCGGCGCGCATGGAGGAGATCCATCAGGTGGAGCATGAGGCCGACGTGAAAAAGCACGAGCTTCTGAACGTGCTCGTCAAGGCGTTCATCACGCCGATCGAGCGGGAGGACATCATGCAGGTGAGCCAGAACCTCGACGACCTGACGGACAAGATCGAGGACGTGCTGATCAAGATCTACTACAACGGCATTTCCGGCATGCGCGCGGATTCGCTGAAGCTCGCGGAGGTCATCATCCAGTGCTGCGATGAGGTGCGCAAGCTGATGAACGAATTTGCCGACTTCAAGAAATCCAAAAAGCTCCACGAGCACATCGTCCGCATCAACAGCCTGGAGGAAGAGGCGGACAAGCTGTTCATCGACTGCATGTACGACCTGCACAACACCTGCAAGGACCCGCTCGAGGTCATTGCGTGGCGCGAGATCTACATCTACCTGGAAAAGTGCGCGGACGCCTGCGAGCATGTGGCGGATACGGTGGAGAGCACCGTGATGAAAAACAGCTGACGACACAGTTTTTCCAATACGATCCCAAAACAGAACAGACGGAAAGGCCTTCAAAGCGGCGCGTTCGACGCGGCTTTGAAGGCCTTTTTGTAATGTATTCTACGATGCAGACCTGCGCTTTTCGGAAAACGGACCGGCAGAGCCGACGGCGGTTACAGGCCGCGCACGGGCTGGATCGGGGCTTTCTGCGTCAGCAGCTCGTGCATGGCGACCATCAGGACCAGCACGACCAGCAGGTAGACGGGGAGAAGCGCGACGGTGATGTTGTTCGCGATGATGCCGAACAGGGGCGGCATCACGCAGGTGCCCACATAGGCGCTCGCCATCTGGACGCCGATCAGCGCCTGCGAGTGGTCGGCGCCGAAGTGGCCCGGCGTGGAGTGGATGATGCACGGGTAGATCGGCGCGCAGCCGAGGCCGATCAGGATCAGGCCGACCAGCGAGAGCGCCTGCGGCCCCGGCAGGAGCATCAGGGCGATGCCGACCGCGATGACGGCCTGCCCGAGGCGGATCATCCGCGTGTCGCTCAGCTTCATGGTGATGAAGCCGCAAAGCGCGCGCCCCGCGGTGATGCCGATGAAGAACATGCTCGCAAAGCTCGCCGCCGTTTCCGGCGAAACGCCCTTGTACAGCGTCAGGTAGCTGCTGGCCCACAAGCTGGTCGTCTGCTCGACGGCGCAGTAGCAGAAGAAGCAGAGCATGACCTCCTTCGCGCCGGGGATCCGTACGACCTCGCGCAGCTTGAGCGCGCGGGTTTCCGCGGCCTCCCCGCCGGCAGGCGCGGCGCGCTTTTTCCAGAGCGGCAGGCTGAACAGCAGGGCCGCGGTCAGCACGACCTGAATGACGCCGATATACCGGTACCCGGCGTTCCAGCCGCTGCCGCCGGTGAGCGCGTAGCCCATCAGATAGGGGCCGAGCGTGGCGCCGATGCCCCACATGCAGTGCAGCCAGCTCATGTGCTTACTCTCGTAGTGCAGCGCGACGTAGTTGTTCAGCGAAGCGTCCACGCTGCCGGCGCCGAGGCCGTAGGGGATGGCCCAGAGGCAGAGCAGCCAGAACGAGTGCGTGAAGGAGAAGCCGAGCAGGGCGGCCGCGGTCATCGCCACGCTGATGGCCGTCACCTTGCCGGTGCCGAGGCGGCGCGTCAGCCGGTCGCTCTGCAAGCTGGAAACGACGGTGCCGACGGCGATGATCATGGAGAGGATCCCGGCATACGAAATGGGGACGCCGAATTCCGGCTGCATCGAGGGCCACGCGGCGCCGAGCAGGGCGTCCGGCAGGCCGAGGCTGATAAAGGCGAGATAAATGATGGCTAAAAGCAGGTGTGTCATAAAATTCCTTCCCGCATCTGCGCGGCAGATGCCTTTGCGTGGATTGCTTTTTTCATTTTAATTCGCGCTTTAGCGGAAGTCAATATCGGCCAAAAAGTTTTCGGCGCGCCCGGCCGGAGAGCAATAAACCGCAGGGCGCGTGGCCTCATCCGCGCGCGGAAAGCAGGGCGTATTCCAGAAGCAGCAAAAGCAGCAGCGCGACGTTGCACACGGTGAACCAGAGAAAATACCGCTTCTTCTTTTCGGGGAATTCCCGGGCCAGCTGCTTGTAGGAGATCAGGCTTGCCATGGAGGCAATCAGCGTCCCGAGGCCGCCGAGATTGGTGCCGATCAGCAGGCCGCTCCAGTCCGATGTGAAGCCGGAAAGCAGCAGCGCGGCCGGCACGTTGCTGATGACCTGGCTGGCGAGCACGGAGACGGGGACGACGTGGCCCGCCAAAATGCCGGAGAGGAAGTTCTGGAAGCTCGGGATGGTCGACAGGTTGCCGATGAAGATGAAGAACGCGGCGAAGGTGCCGAGCAGCGCGTAGTCCACGGTCCGCAGCAGCTTCCGGTTCCCGAACAGGAGCGCGGCGAGGATCACCGCCGCGACGGCGAGGTCGGGCACGAGGTTGAAGATGCCCAGCAGGCACAAAAGCAGGCCGGCGGCGCACCACGCGAGGCTTTTTGCGCGGCCCGGGCGGGCTTCCACGGAGAGCGCCGGGATCGGCCGGGGCCTGCGCAGAAGCACCGCGCCACCCAGGCAGAGGGCGGAGAGCAGCACGTAAGGCAGCATGATGCCGCAAAGCTGCAGAAAGCCCATGCCCGACTGCGCGTAGAGGTACAGGTTCTGCGGGTTGCCCATCGGGGTGAGCATGCTCCCGAGGTTTGCCGCCAGCGTCTGCAGGATGATCAGCGGAACGGCAAGCGCCTCCTGACGCGCCATGCGCAGTACGGAGACGGCGAAGGGCACGAACGTGATCAGGGAAACGTCGTTGGTGATGACGGTGCTGCAGAAAAAGGGCAGGAAAACCAGAACGGCCGCCATGGAGCGAGTGGACCGCGTGCGCTTCAGCAGCCCGCTGCCGATGTATTCGAAAAAGCCCTCGCTCTGGAAGCCCTTCACCACGGCCATCAGGCTGAAAAGCAGGGCGAGCGTGTCCCAATCGATATAGGCGACGTAGGCCGGGCCGGGCGGCACAAAGAACATCGACACGACGGCCAGCACGATGGAGACGGAGAGCACCGCATCTCCCCGCACAAAAGCCCATATTTTTCGCCCCGCCGCGCAAACGGCAGCCTTTCCTGCATTTCCCATTCCAAACACCCCTTGTGTAGATTTCGGTTCCGCGGGCGCCCGCCGCGGCGTACGGCCTGCGCTGTGCGCAGGTAATCGCCGGGCGGGCAAGAAAAAAGCCAATGCGCACAGACCGGCTGTGTACATTGGCTTTTTGTGGTGGAAACGCGCGGGCTCGAACCGCGGACCTCCTGCGTGTGAAGCAGAGAGGTACCAATATACACAAACTAAATAAGAATTATAGCACGGACAAAAACGAGAGTCCATATATCTTGGAAAGAAACTGGAACTGAGTTCCGGTTTTTTTATATTTCCGGGCAACCGGGAGACTGGCCTGCAGTGATCTGCAGAGTGAAATTACAGGAGGAGCAAGAAAATGAAGAAAAATTCAGGTACAATGTTAACACTGGAAACAGCACGGATGCTTGCAGTCCAAGAGTTTGGGACCGACCGTGGACTTTCGGAAGGCTGGCGTATGCAAGGCGGATACATCATGCAATTCGGGAATCTTTTAATCCGGATCCATCCAGTTACCCAGCGCGATATTCCGGTCATTAAAGTAGAGGTTTGTTTTAAAATTACATCTCCGGGGTGCGGTCTCATCGTTAAAATATTTAACCCGGAAACCCTTGAGGAAGATCTTGATGCTGAAAGAGAGTATCGGCAAATGGATTGGGAGGAGTCCTTAGAAAATTGGGTTAACGGGTATAGCGCTGAAATTTGTCACCAAAAAATCAACGACATAGTAAAAGGGCATGTTGCAAAGTGCGAATAATTCTGATAGAATTATTATAGAATAATATAAGGAGGTGTTGATTGTGATTATCAAGTCGTCCACTGCACTCCGAAATGACTACGGTATGATCTCAGATCTGGCGCATGAGGAAGCAGAACCGATCTACATCACCAAGAACGGTGAAGGCGATCTGGTCGTGATGAGCATAGAGGCGTTTGAACAGCGGGAGGAGACCTTGAAGCTGCGGGCCAAACTGGAAGCAGCCGAGCAGGCGCGCCTCTCCGGCGCTCCTGCCTATACGCTGGAAGAATCCAGAAAACGATTGGAGGAGATCTATCAACGTGGCTAAACTTGTCATTTTGGAACCTGCGCAGCGGGAGCTGGAGGAGATCGCGCAGATCCCCTTGAATCTGGTGGGGCCAAATTCCGCCCGCAAGATCACCACCCTCATTTTGGACACGCTTTCCCGGCTGGAGATGTTCCCACTGTCCGGCCATATCCCGCAGGATAAAGAACTGCGTGGCAACGGTTACCGGCTGGTCATCGCCGGGAAGTACATCTGCGTTTACAGGCTGATTTCGGAAACGGTTTTCGTTTACCACATCGCCCACGGTGCCAGCAACTATCCCGTAACCTTCAAACGGCTGTTGAAAAAAGAAAATCAATAAATGCTTTGAAGAAAGGCGCGTTGCAGAACGAAGATCTGCAGCGCGCCCTTTTATATTCCGCGTATGCGGAGACTGGCCTGCAGTGATCTGCAGAGTAAAAGTACAGGAGGGACAGTAAATGTCTGCAAAGAAAATCGCAATTACAAACGAAAAAGGTGGCTGCGGCAAAACAACCACAGCCGTCAATGTCTCAGCTATCCTCGCCGAACGCGGATACCGGGTGTTGCTGATCGACGCTGATCCGCAGAGTTACAGCACAATGTACTACGGTTTATACGCACCTGAAAATCTGTCATTGTCGGATGTCCTGTTTCATGGCGAGAAGCCGGAGCAGGCTATCAGCTCTACAGAATTCGGCGTTGATGTCCTGCGGTCGTCCACTGCTCTTATGGCAGCGGAAGAATTGATGGATCAGCGTAAAATGAACGGACAACGCTATAACGATCTGTTTGTGAATGTGCTTTCCGCATTGGAAAGCCGATATGACTATATCCTGATCGATTGCCCGCCGCAGGGCTACAAGCTGCTCGAAAACATCCAGCTTTATGCCGACTATCTTTTAATCCCCATGATCGCCGACGAGTTTGCGCTGCATAGCCTGCGGCTTAAGGCCGAAAAGATCCTCGAGATCAGGAAAAATCTGAATCCGCGCCTGCGGCTTTTGGGTGGTCTGATTGTCATGGACGAGAAAAACAAAACCACAGGCATTTACCGGGACGTTTTGCAGTCGCAGAACGTCCTTCCTTTTTTCAAAGCGACGGTCCGAAAGAATATTGCACTGCGGCGAGCGATCAATTCACATGAACCGATCAACGTATATGAAAAGAGAAGCAATGGAGCTATCGACTATCAGGCTGTAACAGATGAACTGCTTTGGAGGGTTGCGAAATGAAAAAAATGAATTTTGCCAGTATTACTGCCGGTTTGGACACACTTAAAGATGTTATGCAGCAGAATGCAGAGATTGCTCAAGATAAGCTGATTGATGTCAGCTTCATTGATTTTGCACCCCAAAATACCTTTGCGGCGGATGATACCGATGAAAGTATTCGCGAGCTTGCCGATTCCATTGAACTACTCGGATTACTTGAGCCGCTGGTAGTGGTTCGGGATAACGATCGGTACACGCTGATCGCTGGGGAACGCAGATACAGGGCGATTACGGAATGCCTGCATTGGAGTACAGTCCCCTGCCGGGTGTTTGATGGTGAGGCTTTGAGCCGTAACCGGAAGCAGCTTATGCTGCATGAGGCCAATGGTCAGCGCGATCTGAGTGCTGGCCGTCAGCTCCAGATCTTTGAGGAGTATAATGCGCTTCTTGAGGAAATGATGCAGAACGGAGAGTACACAGGCACAAAACTCGGCCTGATCGCTAAGAAAATGCAGATTTCCGACCGACAGGTCAGAAAATACAAACGCATCGCGGAACAGCTTACGCAGCAGGAAAAAGAGATGCTTGCTGCCGGCGAGCTTACAGTAAATGAGGCAAGCCGACTCGCAGTAGCCAGATCGAAAAAAGCGGAACCGAGTTCCGGTTCTGGGGAACAGCCGGAGGCACAATCGGAACCGAGTTCCGGTTCTGAGGAGCCGCCGGAGGCACAACCGGAACCGAGTTCCGGTTCTATCGAAGAAGTGGAGCGGTTCAAGACGCCGGAAGCACGTAAGGCTTTGTTGGAAGAAATCATTTTGTCTGCGTATATTTGGACACCGGAAAAGCTGTACGCGGATTATGTGCAGCAGATGCCGACAACAAAAGAGGCAATCGCAGAGATCATAAAGCCACGATACAATTTTCGCTCGTGCTCGATTACTCTTAGTGATCTCGAAGGGGAGTGTACGTTGAACACATCGAAGATGATCGTGGAAATCGACAATCCACGTACAACGGTGATCTACAGCTATACGGAGGTCGATGCGATGATCCGCGAGCTGTATCGCGCACACGAGCGGGAGGCGAGAAAATGAGGATCACAAAAGTGCGCATCCGCCTCTGCGATGCGCAAAAAGGCCCGCTTGCGTTTGCTTCTGTAGTGCTTGATGGAGATTATATCGTTTATGGTATGCGCATCATCCGTCGAGCGGATGGTGCGCCCCAGCTCCTATATCCGGAAGCGTCGCATGTGCGGACATGGGATCAGAAGCACACATACGCTTTCCGGCCGCTTAGTTCCACAGCGCACAAGCGTATGGAGCAGGCAGTCCTGAAAGCGTATGAAAACAAGATCCATGAAAAATTGCAAAAGGCAGCTGATCGATGAGGGCTTGGAAATGAGACAAGAAAAGAGACAGAGTAGCACAATCAGAAAGCGCATCCGGCGATTGTATCGTCAGATGCGCTTCAAATTTTGGCTGGCAGAGCAGGATTACCTGATCTGTGCAGAAAGCCTCAATATCCGAAAGATGCTTCAGCAGAACCCGTATCTGGCAAGGCAAATCAGCGATGCAGGCTGGGGCGAGATTCTGCGGCAGCTCAGCTATAAATGCGCATGGCAGCACAAGCCGTTCGTAC
>USBH01000037.1 GCA_900552925.1 uncultured Oscillospiraceae bacterium | reverse complement strand
CGAGATTAGCTGCAGTCTCGTGGGCTCGGAGATGTGTATAAGAGACAGGGCTATGCGCTGGCGCTCATCTTCACGCTGATCGGCATGGCGTGCGGCAACACCTACCTGCAGGTGCTCTCCTTCCAGCCGTTCATCGACACCTTCTCGAATTTCAGCTTCACGAGCATCATCGATTACCCGAAGTTCTTCTTCCTCAAGGCGATCCAGTCGAACGGCCAGTATCCGCTTGATGCGGCGGCCATCGGCAACATCGCGATGATCTACGTGCCGATCGGCGTTGTCGAGCTTGCGCAGCACATCGCCGACCACAAGAACCTCGGCAGCATCATCAACCGCGACCTGATCACCGACCCGGGCCTCGACAAGACGCTGCTCGGCGACGGCGTCGGCTCGATCGTCGGCGCTTTCTTCGGCGGCTGCGCGAACACGACGTACGGCGAGTCGATTGCCTGCGTCGCGATCACGGGCAACGCCTCGGTCGTTTCGATCCTCACGGCGGCGCTCGGCTGCATGGTGCTTTCGTTCTTCACGCCGTTCGTCGTGCTGATCAACTCGATCCCGAAGTGCGTCATGGGCGGCGCGTGCATCGCGCTGTACGGCTTCATCGCGGTCTCCGGCCTGCAGATGCTGCATAAGGTCGACCTCGGCGACAGCCGCAACCTGTTCGTCGTCAGCGCCATTCTGGTCTGCGGCATCGGCGGCCTGTATTTCGGCTTCGGCCGCAACCCGATCACGGGCGGCGCGCTGCTCAACATTACGTCGCTCGCGGTCGCGCTGATCGTCGGCATCGTCACGAACCTGATCGTCCACAGCGGAAAGTCCTCCGGCGGCGCCGAAAGCACCGAAAGCGAATCGAAAAAGGAATAAGCGGATGGGCCTGAACTGCACCCCGTTTGTCAGCCGGCGTAATATGCTGGACGGCAAGTGGGGTGCAGTTCGCTTTCAGCCTGGGGCCTTTTCTCATGCCCGAAAAGAAAAGCTTTGCAAAAGGCCGCGGCGGCTTTTTGGCAGATTGTCAAAAAGAAATTTTCTGCTATACTGAAAACAGGACATACAGATGTCCGGTTTTCCCGTGTACAATTAAAGCGAGAGAAAGGAGCGTCCGAACCATGAAAATCGACCGGCTCATCGGCATTCTGTCGATTTTGCTGCAGCGGGATACGGTCACCGCGCCGGAGCTTGCGGCGCGGTTCGAGGTGTCGCGCCGCACGATCGGCCGGGATCTGGAGGCGCTCTGCCGGGCCGGCATCCCGATCGCCACGCGGCAGGGCGCAAACGGCGGCATCTCCATTCTCGAGAATTACAAGCTGGACCGCACGCTGCTTACGGGCGCGGAGATGCGGGACATCCTGGCGGGCCTGCGCAGCCTCGACAGCGTTAACGGCACGAACCGTTACGGCCAGCTCATGGAAAAGCTCGCGGCCGGGTCATCGGATTTTTTGACAGGCGACCAGTCCGTGCTGATCGACCTCTCCGCGTGGTACCGTGATTCGCTTGCGCCGAAGATCGAACAGATCCGCAGCGCGATCGACGGCGCGCGCCGGATCCGCTTCACGTATTACGCGCCGGGCGGCGAGACCGTGCGCACCGTGGAGCCGTACTACCTGATTTTCCGCTGGTCGAGCTGGTACGTCTGGGGCTACTGCGAAAAGCGCGCGGATTTCCGCCTGTTCAAGCTGAACCGTATGGACGGCCTGCGCGCGACGGGCGAGACGTTCGAAAAGCGGCCCGTGCCGCTGCCGGACCTGCGCAATGAGCAGATCTTCCCGGGCGGCATCCGCGTGAAGGCGCTGTTTGCGCCGGAATGCAAGTGGCGGCTTGTGGAGGAGTTCGGCGCCGGCTGCTTCACGGTGCAGCCGGACGGACGGCTCCTGTTCGAGGCGGATTATACGAACCGGGAGGAGCTTGTCACATGGCTTCTGACCTTCCGGGAGAAGGCCGTGCTGCTGGAGCCTGCGGACGTGCGCGAAGCGCTGCGCGCGGCCATCCGGCGTATGCAGGCATTGTATGAAGAATTAGAACAAGAATTGTAGGAAGAAAGGGGAACGGAACATGAAGTATGATTGGCTGGACGCTTACCTGCTGCAGAAACGCGGCGTGACGAAGGACCTGCAGCCGGTGTGGAACTGGGTGCGCTACCACATCGGCGGCAAAATGTTCGCCGCAGTCTGTCTGGACGACGCGGGCAGGCCGTATTACATCAACCTGCGGCTGGAGCCGATGAACGGCGAGTTTCTGCGCGCGCAGTACGCCGGGGATGTGATCCCGGGCTACTACAGCGACAAGGTGCACTGGAACTCGGTCAATCCGGACGGCGCGGTGCCGGACGAGACGCTGCGCGCGATGCTCGACGAGTCGTACCGGCTCGTGCTCGGCGGCCTGCCGAAGAAGCGGCAGCGCGAGGCGCTCGGGCTGACCTGCTGCGGCACAGAGTGCGGGGACTGCGCGTTTTTTGGCAGCGCATGCGCGGGCTGCAACGCGCTGGCCGGCAAGGTGTTCCACGCGCCGCCGGGCCGGGCGTGCCCGATCTACGCGTGCGCGGTCAACAGGAACCACCGCGCGACCTGCGCCGGCTGTGAAAAGCTGCCGTGCGAAATCTGGAAGTCAACGCGCGACCCGCAGCTTTCCGACGCGGCGTTTGCGGATTCGATCGCGCAGCGCGTGCGGAACCTGAAGGGGGAATGAGCATGGCGTTCGACTACAAAAAGGAATACAGGGAATTTTATCTGCCGCCGCGCACGCCCGGCCTGATCGACGTGCCGCAGACGCGCTACATCGCGGTTTCGGGCAGCGGCGACCCGAACGCGCCGGACGGCGCGTTTGCGCACGGTGCTGCGCCTTCCGGTTCGCCGCCTGCCGTGACGGGGATCCGGCGGTGAATTTTGCCGCAGACGGCCTGCGGGGCTTGCTTTTTGCCGGTGCGTCCGTATAATAGGAAGTATCGGAAAAGTGCGGCGGAGCCGCCGGAAAGGAGCGGGCATGGAGGAAAGGAACAGAAATGTGCGCGGCACCGCGCGGCGCAGGCGGCCGACCAGAAGGCGGCGCAGGCGCAGGGTGATCTACAAGCCGGATTACGCGCGCGTGCGGCAGGTCGCGGTTTCCAAGCGGATCGTGGGCGTCCTGCTCGCTCTGCTGGTGGTTTTTGCAGCCGTGGCGGTGGTGTTTACCTGGATCGTCCCCTCCGTCATGAAGACGCTCGAGCCTTCGCCGATCTCCGCGCAGGCCGACGGGGAGGCGGCGGAAGCTTCGGCGCAGCCGGTCGGCTATGACGAGGACACGGGCCTGCCGCTGTACGGGGACGATTTCAACCTGTTCGTCATCAACGAGGCGCATCCGGCCGAAAGCGACTTTGCGCCCGTTCTGGCCGAGGCGGCCGGCGTGGAGGTGGACGAGCGGATCGCGCCCGCGCTCTCGATGCTCGTCGAGGCGGCGCAGGCGGACGGCATTGAACTGCAGTTTGATGCCGGGTACGTCTCCTACAGCGCGCAGGAATCGCTCTACGAAAAGCAGGTCGAAGCGCTGCAGGCGGCCGGCTCGACGATCATCATGGCGCGCGAGGATGCAAAGCGCACGGTGCCGGCGCCCGGCGAGTCGGACATGCAGACCGGCCTCTGCGTGACGCTCGCGGGCGATGCGGAGGATTTCGCCGGTACGGCGGCGTACGGCTGGCTGCAGAGCCACATGGGCGCGTACGGCTTCGTGTTCCGCTATCCGGCGGGGAAGGCGGATTACACGGGCGTCGAGCAGAACGACCTCGTGCTGCGCTACGTCGGGCCGGAGAACGCGGCCGCGATGCGCAGGCTCTCGATGTGCCTCGAGGAGTACATCGCGTACGTCGGCTGAGGGGGAAAGCTATGGAACGCAGATTTGTGCGCCGGATCGAGCTGACCGGCGCGCTTGCAGCGGATTCCTATCTGCACGATGTGCCGGCGGTCCGCTATCTGGAAGCGGCCGGCCGCCTGGAGTTTCACAGCGACGTGACGTTCCTCGTCGGCGAAAACGGCGTGGGCAAGTCGACGCTTTTGGAGGCGGTCGCGGTGGCCTGCGGCTTCAACCCCGAGGGCGGCTCGCGGAACTTCAGCTTTTCGACGCGCGAGACGCATTCCGAGCTCGGCGCGGCGCTGACCGTCGTGCGGTCGGCCTACCCGAAGGACGGCTTCTTCCTGCGGGCGGAGAGCTTTTACAACGCCGCGAGCTATATCGACACGCTCGACGAGATTCCCGCGCTGTCGAAGGCGCTTTCGAGCGTCTACGGCGGCTCGCTGCACGAGAAGTCGCATGGGGAGAGCTTCCTCGCACTCGTGCAGAACCGCTTCCGCGGGCACGGGCTCTACCTGCTCGACGAGCCGGAGGCCGCGCTCTCGCCGATGCGCCTGCTGACGCTGATGGGGGAGATCGACCGCCTGACGGAAGCGGGCTCGCAGTTCATCATCTCGACCCATTCGCCGATTCTCATGGCGTTTCCGGGCGCGGAGGTGCTGGAGATCACCGGGGCGGGGATCCGCTCCGTGCCGTACCGCGAGACGGAGCATTTCACGGTCACGCGCAGCTTTCTCGAAAATCCCGAGCGGATGCTGCGCATCCTGCTGGATAAGGATGCGGGCGAATAAAAAGTTTTTTCGAAAAGGCCTTGCAATTTCCGCGGTTTTGTGTTAACATTATTAGCGCTATGTTTAAGTGTTAACTTAATAACCGCAGAGATCAACCGAAAGAGGTGACAGATATGAAAAATATTCATCCGGACTATCAGGAAACGACCATTACCTGCGCATGCGGCAATGTGATTCACACGCGTTCCACGAAGAAGGACATCCGCGTTGAAATTTGCTCCAAGTGCCATCCGTTCTATACGGGCAAGCAGAAGCTGGTTGATACGAGCGGCCGCGTTGACATGTTCAAAAAGCGCTACGGTATCACGAAGTAATTCATCATACGGTTGTTTAGGGCGGTGCTTTGCAGCATCGCCCGTTTTTCGTCCGGAAAGCGGGCGGCATGGGGAAGGAGGCGCCGGTCATGGCACAATATAAAACGGTTCTGCGCGAGGCGGAGGACGATTTTGTCGAAAAGCGCTCGCGGTTCATCGGCTACGCGAAGCCCGTTTCGACCGAGGCGGAGGCGCTGGCCTTCATCGCGGAAAAGCGGTCGAAGCACTGGGATGCTTCCCACAATGTGTACGCCTATATCCTGCGCGACGGCGGCATCATGCGCTATTCGGACGACGGCGAGCCGCAGGGCACCGCCGGCATACCGGTGCTCGACGTGCTGCAGAAGAGCGGCGTCACCGACGTCGTCGTGGTTGCGACGCGCTACTTCGGCGGCATTTTGCTCGGGGGCGGCGGGCTCGTGCGCGCCTATTCGCACACGGCGTCGATCGCCCTGCAGGCGGCGGGGATCGCCACGATGCGCGAATGCCTGATGCTCCGCGTCGTCTGCGATTACAGCCAGTACGGCCGCGTGGCGGCGCTCGTGCCCGAATGCGGCGGTGTCGTGGACGACACGCTGTTCGAGGAAAAGGTGGCGCTTTGCTTCCACATGGCCCCCGAGGACCGCGGCGGCTTCGACAAAAAGCTCGCCGATGCGACGAATGGACAGGTCGCGGCGGAGGAGACCGGGAAAAAATATTTTGAATTTTGCGAGTAATTTTGCAAATAAAGAAGTAATTTTGGCGTTTGCGGCGTATAACATATAATAGGGGGCTTTTTGAAAGCGCTTTTCACGGGAAATTTGCCTTGTACATATCGGATCTGTGCCGGTGCGGCCGGCGCAGTCGGCCCGGGCGCACGGAAATTGCGCGCCGGGGAAAGGAACACGGTGGTACATAATGGAAAACAGGGCGTTGAGCATTCGCGAGGAGACGCAGCGCATCGAGCGGGAGATCCTCTCGCCGTACGCGGCGCTTTCAGAAAACACGCGCGGCAGGGTGCGCGAGGCGGCGGAGTGCCCGATCCGCACGCCGTACCAGCGCGATCGCGACAAGGTCATCCACTGCAAGGCGTTCCGGCGGCTGAAGCACAAGACGCAGGTGTTCCTCTCGCCGGAGGGCGACCATTACCGCACGCGCCTGACGCACACGCTCGAGGTCTCGCAGATCGCGCGGACGATCGCCCGGGCGCTCAGGCTCAACGAGGACCTGACCGAGGCGGTGGCGCTCGGCCACGACCTCGGCCACACGCCGTTCGGCCACGCGGGCGAACGGGCGCTGAACCGGCTGATGCCGAACGGTTTCCGCCACTACGAGCAGAGCGTGCGCGTTGTGGAGCGGCTCGAGAACGACGGCCGCGGCCTGAACCTGACCTTTGAGGTGCGCGACGGCATCCGCTGCCACACGACCGGGCAGGAGGCCCGGACGATGGAGGGCCGCATCATCCGCTGGGCGGACAAGATCGCCTATATGAACCACGACATCGACGACGCGATCCGCGCGGGTGTTATCCGCGAGGCGGACATCCCGCGGGACATCACCGCCGTGCTCGGCGACACGAAGAACAAGCGCATCACGACGATGGTCACGTCGCTGATCCGCAACAGCCCGGCCGGCGTCGTCAACATGGATGCCGACGTGCTCGAGGCGTACGACGCGCTGCACGAATTCATGTATGAGGCGGTCTACCTGAACGACTACGCGAAGCGCGAGGAAAAAAAGGTGCCGCACCTGATCGAGAGCCTGTTCGGCTACTACGTGCGCCACCCGGACCGCCTGCCCGAAAGCATGCGCGAGATCGCGGAGGCGGACGGGAGGGAGCAGGCGGCGTGCGACTACATCGCCGGCATGACGGACCGCTTTGCCGTCGATCTGTACAGCAATCTCTTTATCCCGAAGGCCTGGGGCACACCGGTCTGAGGGCGTTTTGAAAGGAGGCGGTGATTTGGCACTGCCTGAAGCGTTCATGCAGGAACTCAAATCCCGCTCGGACATCGTGGACATCGTGTCCTCGTATGTCAACCTGAAACGGCGCGGGAAAAACATGGTGGGGCTCTGCCCGTTTCACAACGAGAAATCCCCGTCGTTCAACGTGTATACGGAAAACGGGTCGTTTTACTGCTTCGGCTGCGGCGCGGGCGGCGACGTGATCACGTTTATCCGGAAAATTGAAAATCTGGACTATATCGAGGCGGTCAAGCTGCTCGCGCAGCGCGCGGGCCTGCAGGTGCCCGAGCAGGGCGTGGACGATTCGATGTCCCGCCTGCGGCAGCGCGTGCTGGAGATCAACCGCGAGTCGGCGCGCTTTTTCCATGCCTCGCTCTTGAAGCCCGAGGGCAGGCCGGGGCTCGACTACTTTGCGCGCCGCCGGCTGCCGATGCACATGATCCGGCATTTCGGGCTCGGCTGGGCGCCGGAAAGCCGCTTTGCGCTCGTCAACCACCTGCGCGCGAAGGGGTATTCCGAAAGCGAGATGATCCAGGCGAACGTCGCGGTGCAGACCCGCTCGGGCCGCGCGATGGACCGCTTCCACGCCCGCGTCATGTTTCCGATCATCGACCTGCGCGGCAACGTCGTCGCATTCGGCGGGCGCATCCTGACCGACGAGAAGCCGAAGTACATCAACACCTCGGACACGCCGGTCTACCACAAGAGCAGCGGCCTGTTCGCGATGAATTTCGCGAAAAACGCGCTCGACAACGGGCGGCTGATTCTGGCCGAGGGCTATATGGATGTGATCTCGCTGCACAAGGCCGGCTTTGAAAACGCGATCGCTTCGCTCGGCACCTCGCTGACCGCCGAGCAGGCGCGCGTGATGGCCCGGTACGCGAAGGAGGTCGTGATCTGCTACGATTCCGACGAGGCCGGGCAGAAGGCCGCGCAGCGCGCGATCCCGATCCTGCGCGACGCGGGGCTGCTCGTGCGCGTGATGACGGTGCCGGGCAACAAGGACCCGGACGAGTTCATCAACGCCTACGGCGAGGAGGGCGCGGCGCGCTTCCGCAGGCTGATCGAAGAATGCGGCAACGACGTCGAATACCGGCTCGGCAAGCTCCGGCAGGGCTTCGATCTGGAGACCGGCGACGGCAAGGTGCAGTACCTGATGGAGGCCGTCAACGTGCTCTCGAAGCTCGACAACGCGATCGAGCGCGACGTGTACGTCGGCCGCCTTGCAGACGAGCTCGGCGTCGACAAGAACGCGATCCTCACGCAGCTGAAGCGCAGCGTGCGGCAGGAAAGCCGCGCCGCGCAGAAGCGGCAGCTGCGCGAGACGACCGAAGCGCTCTCGGCGCGCCGGGACGAGGTGAACCCGGAAAAGCGGCGGCATCTGCGCGTTGCAAACGCCGAGGAGCGGCTGATCGCGTGCCTGTTCGCGCACAACGAGCTGGCGCCGGTCCTCAAGGAAAAAATACCGCCGGAAAAATTCGTCACGAGCTTCAATCGCCGGTTATATCAGAGCCTGCTGGGAAAGATTATAAACGGAGAAACGGCGAATGCGCCGGGAATCAGCGATTTTTCGGCGGAATGCACGCCGGACGAGATGGGGCGCGTCGCGGCGATCCTGAGGGAGAGCGGCGGTACGACGGCCGAGGACGCCGAGCGCTTCGCGCAGATCATTCTGAGCGAGGGCGGCCTTTCGGATGCGGACGCGATCCGCGCGAGCGACCCCGCGCAGCTTCAGGCGCAGTTTGAAGCGCTGCGCAGGCAGAAGAAATAAACGGATCGAGAGATCTTGAAGGAATAAGGGAAAATACAGGAAAGGTTTGATGCACTATGGCAGCACAGGATAAAAAGACCGTCATCCGCGAGCTGATCGAGCTCGGCAAGAGCAAGGGACAGCTCACGACAAAGGAGATTCTCGACGCGCTCGGCGAGCTCGACTTCGACCCCGAGCACATTGAAAAATTCTACGATACGCTCGAATCGCACGGCGTGGAGATTATCGAGGACTTCGGCGATATCCAGATCGACGACGTGGACCTGACGAAGGTTGCGAACGAAACGGCGGAGCTGGAGAACGGCATGGGCATGGAGGGCGTCGCGATCGACGACCCGGTCAAGGTGTATCTGAAGGAGATCGGCCGCGTCCCGCTTTTGACTTCCGAGGAGGAGATCAAGCTCGCGATCGCGATCAAGGACGGCAACGAGGCGGCGAAGAAGCGCCTTTCGGAGGCGAACCTGCGCCTGGTCGTCAGCATTGCGAAGCGCTACCTCGGCCGCGGCATGCAGTTCCTCGACCTGATTCAGGAGGGCAACCTCGGCCTGATCAAGGCCGTTGAGAAGTTCGACTACACGAAGGGCTTCAAGTTCTCCACCTACGCGACGTGGTGGATCCGCCAGGCCATCACCCGCGCGATCGCCGATCAGGCGCGCACGATCCGCATCCCGGTGCACATGGTCGAGACGATCAACAAGGTGAAGAAGGTCTCGAGCCAGCTTCTGCACACGACCGGCCACGAGCCGACCGCAGACGAGATCTCCGAGGAGCTCGACATGCCGGTGGACAAGGTCCGCGAGATCATGCGCGTCGCGCAGGAGCCGGTTTCGCTCGAGACGCCGATCGGCGAGGAGGAGGACAGCCACCTCGGCGACTTCATCCCGGACGACGAGGCGCCCGCTCCGGCGGACGCGGCCTCGCACACGCTGCTGCGCGAAACGCTCGGCGACGTGCTCGATTCGCTGACGCCGCGTGAGGAAAAGGTGCTGCGCCTGCGCTTCGGCCTGGAGGACGGCAGAAGCCGCACGCTGGAAGAGGTCGGCAAGGAGTTCAACGTCACGCGCGAGCGCATCCGCCAGATCGAGGCGAAGGCGCTGCGGAAGCTGCGCCACCCGAGCCGCAGCAAGAAGCTGAAGGATTTCCTTGACTGATCCGGAAAGGACGCTTTGGTATGCATATGACGCTGGAGGCGGATTACGCCGTGCGGATCGTCGAGTTTCTCGCGATGCATCCGGAGAAGATCGACGCCAAAACCATATCGGAAAAAACGAATGTAACGCTGCGCTTCACGCTGAAGATCCTGCGCACGCTGGTGGCGGACGGCATCGTCTGCTCCTACAAGGGCGCGAAAGGCGGCTACAAGCTCGCGCAGCCGCCGCAGGAGATCACGCTGCGCCGCGTGATCGAGGCCGTGGAGGGCCCGTACATGCTTTCCCGCTGCCAGGGGGAGAGCTACAGCTGCCACCGCACGGACTGCCGGCTGCACAGCATTTACAGCGAGATCTCGAAGCTCGTGCGCGACCGGCTCGATTCGTATACGTTCGATTCGATCTGCTCCTGCGACGAAGCGGAGCAGGCGGAAAAGTGAATCCGGCTTTCAAAATACAGAAATAAGACAGGCAGGCGGCGTCCGCACAGAAGGCGGTTCGCAGCCTGCCTGTATTTTTCAGCGCGAATGCGCGCGGCGGCGC
>USBH01000036.1 GCA_900552925.1 uncultured Oscillospiraceae bacterium | reverse complement strand
ATCTACACCGTCTAATTCGTCGGCAGCGTCAGATGTGTATAAGAGACAGGGATTCAGCGAATTGCCGGTAAGGCAGGATGGACGGCAAAGGGAGGAGTTAGTGTATCTGCGGGAAAGCAAAACCGAAAAGGCAACAAATATCGTGCTGTTTTTTTATAGATATACGGACAGCCGCACCTCTATAATGGACTCAACCACCGGGCGGAAGGCGCTCGGAAATAAAACGGATGGAGGTAATCAGGATATGAATCAGCACAGATTCGGAGTGAACGCAGTCTATCTCGGCGCCAAAGCGGCGCGGATACCGGACGAGCGACCCGGCCCGGCGGGGTGGAACGGCGCGCTCCTGCTCGACGAGTTCTACCGGGCCAACGGGAACCCGGGGGCGGTTACGCCGACCAAAGCACAGGCTGCATGGGACGACACCTTTCTCTACGTGTTGTTTCTGAACTGGGAATCTGCGGAGAACGTGGACCAGGTGCGCCGGGACATCGACGACCTTGTGGTGTCTTCCGGCACGTTGGGCCATCGGGACTTTGCGGTATTTTCGGTCGGACGTGACGGAGAAACGCAGGGGGTTCTGGAAAGCGGCATGACGTACATCGGCGGTGACGAGGCGTTTGGCGGAAGCCAGCCTAACCTGCCGTTTCGGCACATCGGCAACCAGGCGGATATCCGGACGATCGACCCGCAGTCGTATACGGTTGTGGTAGACCGCCGGTCGGGTTTCTGGAGCGCGGCGTACAAGATCCCGTGGACGCTGGTGGGCGGATTCCCGAAAGACGGCTGCTTTGCGCTTCAGGTGTACCGCAAGAAGCAGGCGACCGGAGAGATCCTGTGCCCGACGCCACTGGACCTGTACATCAACCTGCCCTATTGGTTCGAGTACGATCCTTCCACATTCATGGAGGCGTATCTGGGCGGCGACGCCGGCCCGGTGTACGGGACCGAACTCTACACGGCGCTGCCCAGCGCCCGGAGACGCTGGACGCGCTGTACGGAGATCTCCGGCGTGCAGCCGGGCGAGCTGAAGCGGCTCTGGACGGAGCTGACGGCCCTGCCGGAAACGACGGAGGAAAATGTGGCGGCGCACGTGGCGCTTGCCCAGCGCCTGCAGGACGTGCTCTATCAGGAGGCCGTGGATTTCTTCTGGGACGAGGCCGGAAGCCGCCCTGTGGGCCACATGGAGCCGTGGAATGAGCGCCATGTGTTCAACGAGCTGCTGGCGGCCGGTGAGGCCGGGAAAGCATATGCCCGCCTGAACCGGTTCCTGCGCTGGCTCGCCCGCTATATTCAGTGGTACTACACCGATGGGACCCTGGGCGACCAGTCCGCCGATTGGACGCCGTATGAAGAGCTTCGGCAGGTCACGTCGGAAAACAGCGGGATTGTGTTGGATTTTGGAGACGCGGTGCCCGCGCTGGAGCTTACCTTTGCCGAAGCGGGATTCCGCCTGAAGAGCGTGACGGGCGGCGGCCTTTTTTCCGCGGCGCCGGATGCGTTTGCCGTCTCGGAGGACGGCGCTGTGCTGCGTGCGGCGGCGGGAAACCGGAATGCCGTGATCACGCGCGGCGCGGACTGGCGCGTCGTGCTGTCTGTCGGGAACCGGCAGATTTTCTCCATGGACAAAAATACGCTTTCCCGCGTGCATGTTTGCGGGAAGGAAGGCTTCCGCCTGCAGATGCCTTTGCTTCAGGAGGAATCCGTCATCGGGTTTGGCGAGCGCTTCAACGGCGTCAACCAGCGCGGGCATATCGTTGCCATGTACCAGCGGGACGCCTACCTTTCGGTGATCGCCGGACTGGCCAATGAGAGCTACAAGAACATTCCGCTTGTCCATTTCAGTTCCGGCTATGCGCTGTATATCAACAGCACATACAGGATGCGTGCGGATGTCGGCGTGCAGGCGCAGGACCGCTTTTCCATTACCGTACAGGATCCCCATGTGGATCTGTATTTTTGGGGCGGTACGCCGGTGGAAAACATGGCGTCGTATGCGCGGCTGACCGGCCTGCCGCTTCTCCCGCCCCGGTGGGTGTTTGAGCCCTGGAGCGGCGCGGGCGGCGGACGGTGGATGAACGGGCCGCTACACAACGTGCTGGAGGAACAGATCGGCGTGCTGCAGAAGTTCAAAGAGCTCGATATCCCGCACGGCGGGTTCTACGCCGAAGGCGCCGGCGCGGGCGGCAAACGCCTCGCCGAGCTGCACAGGATTTCCAACTTTGCCGCGCAGAACGGGATGCGCACCTTCTCCTGGGAGTATTCGGTTATGCCGGCGGAACGCGCCAAAGCGTTTCTGCAGGATTCCGGCGATACGGAAGATCTTCCCATCAGCAAAACGCCGCAGTACACAGGGGACATGCAATACGTCAGCTACATCGACTTCACGCATCCCCGGGCCATGGAACTGCTGCAGGCGCAGTGGAAGGATCGGTTTGATGCCGGCATCTGCGGAACCATGGTGGACTTCGGAGACAAGATTCCGGACGAAGCGGTCTTTTTCGACGGGCGGAACGGCAAGGAAATGCACAACGGTTACGCACTGGACTACGCGCGCGGCTACCGGAAGCTTTTCGAGAGCGCTTACGGGGAGGACCACGTCCTGTTCCAGCGGGCCGGTGCGCCCGGGTGCCAGGCCTACGCCTGCCAGTTTGGCGGAGACCAGCCGACCACCTTCCCGGGCATGCGGCAGTCCCTGTCCGGCGTGCTTTCCGTCTCGGCCTCGGGCCTGCCGTTCTGGGGCGTCGATGCCTGCGGCTACGATGGCTTTTCCGGCGGCGATGCGGAAACCTATATGCGCTGGACGCAGTGGGCGGCGTTTTGCCCCCTGATGCGGTACCACGGCACATTCCCGAAGGAGCCCTGGGAGTATTCCGAGCAGGTCACCGAATTGTACAAATTCTATACCTGGTTGCGCGAGAACCTTCTGCCGTATGCGTACAGCACGGCCGTTCAGGCGCATCACCGCGGCATCCCCATGGTTCGCCCGCTGCCGATGATGTTCCCCGAGGACGCCTTTGTCGCGCAGGTGACCGACGCCTATATGTACGGCGATCATCTGCTGGTGGCGCCGATCTGCTCCGACAGCAACAGAAAACAGGTGGTGTTCCCCGCGGGCCGGTATGTCAATTTCTTTGACAATACCGAGGTCGTCGACGGCGATACGGCGCAGACGCGCGTGTATCCCATCACGGAGATCCCGGTTTACGTGGCGGCCGGCGCGCTGTTTCCGGTTGAGCTCAACGAATCCCTGGAGTTTGGAAGAAGCATGACCACAAGCCGGGTCAGGGCGCTCGTCCTGACGCAGCCGGTGTGCGCGACAGCCGGCAGCTGGAACGGGTCGGACACGGAGGAAAACGATTACGCCTTTACCGTCGGCCAGAACGGCTTCTCCGTGCAGGCGAAGGGGTGCGCGGGTGTGCGGTATCTCCTTGTGAAAGGTGTCGCAAGCGTACAGGACGTTGTGCTCAACGGAGTCCGTCTGTGCTGCGTGCCGGCAAAACAGGGGCTGAACCTGCATGAAGCCTATTTTGTGGCGCAGGATGGAACGCTCTACATCCGCCTGTTTGCACATTCCGACCTGCAGCTGGACGTTGTCACACGATAACGTTCTGAGAGGGGATTCGCAGGGCGGGACGCCGCTACGTGCCTTTCCCGGAGCATCTCCAGCATAGCAAAAATGCGGCGCGGGAACAACCGACCGCTGGTTTACTGTCGGCTTTGCCCGCAGAACCGGCATATTCCGAAATGCCGCGCATGGAAAAAATGAAAGCGGGGACAGGCAAGAGCTGTGTGGCTCTGCCTGTCCCCGCTTCATGTTGCAGCATCCCGCAAACACCGTTTGCGCAAATTCTGTTGACTATTGAGAACGGAGTCCGTATAATGAAAGCAAAGATATTCTGAGCAGGAGGACGAAATGCATGGCGACGATCAAGGATGTTGCTAGGATAGCGGGCGTGTCCGTGTCGACCGTCTCTCACGTGGTCAATGGAACCCGGTACGTCAGTCCTGAGAAGGTCCGGAAGGTCGAGGACGCCATCCGCCAGCTGGACGAGCTCCCGAATTTCATCGCGAAGCGGAGCGTATCGAGGGGCAAGCCATCCGAAAGCCGCTATGTGCTGATCCTGCTGTCGAAAAAATGCAGCCTGTTTCAGAATCAGGTCAAGGAAAAGCTGGAAGAAATCGTAGAGCAGAAGGGCTACATCGCCATTTCGCTGGCGTATGACCTCGATGCGGACCGGCTGGCGGCCATCCGCGCGCTGGCGGGAACGCTGGGCCTTGCGGGAATGATCGCCTTTCCGGACCGGGAGGGCGTCCTTTCCGGGACCTTTTTCAAAGGGCTCCGGCTTCCGGTGGTTCTGATCGGGAACCCCGTGGACCGGTTTGCCGCGGACACCCTGCTGCCTGACACCTTCGAGGGCAGCTACCGCGCAGTGCGGCACCTGATAAAAAACGGGCACGAGCGCATCGCCTACCTGTGCGAGTCGAAGGCGCGCGGCACCCACAGGTTTGAGGGCTACAGGAAGGCCCTGGAGGATTCCGGCATCGCGGTGGAAAAAGCGCTGGTCCATGCGGGCCTGAAAACCGAGGCGCTGGCTGCCGAGGCCATGGCGCAGCTCGCCGCGGCGGAGCCGGCGCCCACCGCGATTGTGATCGCCGACTCGCTGCCGCTGATCCCCGCCATCCGGTACGGGATCGCCCACAACATCGCCGTGCCCGGCGACCTCTCTGTCGTCAGCCTGAACGATCCGGAATGGGCCTCGCTGATGACGCCGGAGCTCACCTGCGTGGATAAGCAGCCCCGGCAGTTTGCGCTTGCCGCCGCGGACCTGCTGTTCCGGCGGATCGACCGCGGCGAAATCGCGGGCCTCTCTTCGCCTGCGCATGCGTACAACACGGAAACCTTCCCCTCGCTCCTCAACGTGCGCAACTCCACCTGCGGCATCGGCCGGGGCCCCTTCGGGGAACGGGCGGCGGGCGCGGGCGGCCTGGCTTTATCCGAGGCGGAAAAGGAGAAGATCCGGCAAAAGCAGTATACGGCGGTGATCTCGTTCCACTATATGGGCAAGGCGTGGATGCACCTGCAGGAAAAGGGGATCAAAAAAGTCTTCGACGAACTCGGGATTTCCATCATCGCCGTCACGGACGCCCATTTCAACGCGGCACTGCAGTGCAAGCAGCTGGAAAGCATCCAATTCCTGAAGCCGGATCTCCTGATCTCGATCCCCGTCGACACCCGGGGCACCGCGGAGGCCTTCCGCTCGATTGCGGACAGCGACACCCGGCTGGTGCTGATCACCAATGTCCCCGAGGGGCTTACCCCGAAGGATTACATCTCCTGCATCTCCGTAAACGAGCGGGCCCATGGGGACAGCATGGGCCGCGGGCTGGGCGAATACATGGTGCGGCACGGCCTGAAATACGCGGGGCTGATCTGCCACGGCGAGCAGAACTTCTTTGCCACGAAGCAGCGCGACGGCGCGGCGGAACAGGTCCTGACGGAGGAGTACCCGGAAATCCGGGTGTGCGGAACGGTCAACTTCCTGACGGAGGTGGACGTCTACCAGAAAACGCTGGAACTCATCGGGCAGTACCCGGAGATCCAGGCCCTGTATGTTTCCTGGGACGGCCCCGCGCTGGAGGTGATCAAGGCCCTGACGGAGCTGGAGCGCACGGACGTCGCGATCGTCACGGGAGATCTGGACTATGCCATCGCCATGCAGATGGCGCAGGGCGGCATGGTCAAAATGATCAGCGCGCAGTGCCCCTACGAGCAGGGGGAGGCCATCGCGCTGGCGGCGGCCAACGGCCTGCTGGGGAAAGCGGTTCCCTCCTTCATCGGGGTGGAGCCCATCAGCATCGGCCGGGAGAACCTGCTGAAAAACTGGAAGGCGATCTTCAAGGAGGACCCGCCGGCGGCGCTGCGCGACGCGGTCAACCGCAGTACCGGCGCGCTTTAACGGCAGCCCGCCGCGTTCGATCCGGCCGGCAGAACAGCAAGCGGATAAGCACCCGGAGCGGGGCTTATCCGCTTTTTGCATGGCGCCCGCGCAAGCCGGGCTGCCGGGAAATTTCATCAGCACAATCCCCGCGCGGCTTTTGGCCGCGCTTTTTTTGGCACGGAAAGAAAAAATTTGCGCAAATATACAGGAGAAAACGAGAAAAGCGGGGCGTTTTCCAGCGGGCAAACGGCGCAGGCGGCCTGCACCGGCGCCGAAGCGCTTCGGCTGGAAAGAAGCCTTGATGGGAAATGCCCAATTTTAGTTCCTGCATTTGGCGAAACAAACGATTTTTCTCAAAAACGCTGGGAGGAATTGACAAGCGGCGCGGCGCGGAGTATGATGGAGGCGAAATAAAATTTGCGCAAATTTATAAAAACAAGAAAGGAGCAGACATGAAACTCGGATACATGACAAACGCGTTCGGTCCTCTGGTAGGGGACGGGGGCGGCGTTACAAGCGTTAAGGACATCCGGTACCTGACCCTTTGCGACGACGAGGCGGCGCTGAAAGCGATCACAGGTGCAGGCTTCCGATACATCGAGGTGCTGGAGGGGAACCTGACCAAATACGGCTCGGACATCCAGGTGCTCAAAGACATGCTGGCCCGCTACGGCGCCGGCATGATGAGCGTCTGTGTGGGCGCCAATTTTATCTACCCGGACGCGCTGGAGGACGAGATGTTCCACATGGAGACGGTCGCCGCTCTGGCAGAGCAGGTGGGCGTTTCCTACGTAGCGTTCTGCGGCGGCGCCATCCGCGGGAAAGGCATCCAGGCGGGCGACTATGCGCTGCTGGCCAAAGGACTGAAGGAGGCGGAAAAGGTCTTCGCCGCCCACGGCATCGAGGCGAGCTACCACCCGCATCTCGGGTCCATGGCGGAAAAGCCGGAGCAGATCGACCGGCTCTTTTCGGTGAGCGACATCAAGATCTGCCCGGACCTGGCGCACCTGGCCGCCGGCGGCAGCGACCCGCTGGAGATCGTCAAAAAGTACTACGACCGGATCTCCTTTGTCCACCTGAAAGACTTGGACGAAAACGGATTTGCCCCGCTGGGCACCGGGCGCGTCGACGTCGAAGGCGTTCTGCGGTTCCTGCAGGAAAAGGGGTATGCGGGAGATTATCTGGTGGAGGCGGACGGCTTTGCCGGCGACCCGGAGGAAGCCTGCCGGACATCGTACCGTTTCCTGCAGGGCAAGCTGATCTAACCCCCCTCCCGTCCGCAGCGCCGGTCGGCGGCGCGCGGCGCAGGAGGGCATCTCAGAATGGGAGGATTTCACAATGAAAAAACTGAATGTGGGCCTGGTTGGCGCCGGGTTCATGGGAAAGGCGCACTCGATCGGGTATTCCGACATGCCCAAGTATTTCTGGCCGGCCCCGGCCGTGCCGGTTTTAAAGACGATCTGCGACATCGTCCCGGAAATCGCGGCGGACGCGAAAGAGCGCTTTGGCTTTGAAAAATGCTGCACGGACTGGCGCGACATCGTCAACGATCCCGAGATCGACGTGGTGAGCATCTGCACGCCGAACAACGCCCACGCCGAGATCGCCATCGCCGCGCTGAACGCGGGGAAGCACGTGCTCTGCGAAAAGCCGATTGCCTCGACGCTGGAGGACGCGAAGGCTATGGCGGAGGCCGCCGAAAAAGCGGCGCAGAAGGGGATCATCACCATGAACGCCTACCAGTACAGGCGCGTCCCGGCGATCGACCTCGCCAAGAAGTTCATCGACGAGGGGGCCATCGGCAAAATCTTCAACGTGCGGTGCACCTATCTGCAGAGCTGGTCGGCCGATCCCGCCTCTCCGCTCTCCTGGCGGTTCCAGAAGGACATCGCCGGCGCGGGGACGCTCGGCGACATCGCCTCGCACGTGATCGACATCGCCCAGTACCTGGCGGGCGACATCGAGGCGGTGACCGGCATGATGCAGACCTACATCCCCGAGCGGCCGGTGCAGGAAGGCAGCGCGGACTTGCTGGGCACCGTAAAGCTCGGAGCCGACGCGAAGCGGAAGGCCGTGGACGTGGACGACGAGGACAGCTTCCTTGTGAAGTTTAAAAACGGCGCGGTGGGCAGCATCGAGGCCACGAGAAACGCCTGGGGCCGCAACAACTTCATCACCGTGGAGCTCCACGGTGCGCTGGGCAGCCTCTACTTCAACTACGAGCGGCTCAACGAGCTGAAGGTGTGCCTGGCCGGCGACCCCGACGACAGAAGGGGCTTTAAGACGATCTACACCGGCCCCGCGCATTTCCACGGGGAAGTGACCTGGAACATTCCCGGGATGAACATCGGGTACGGCGAATTGAAATCCATCGAATCCTACGAGTTTATCAAAGCGGTGGTGGAAGGCAAGCAGCCGTCTACCAGCTTTGCGGAAGGGTATCGCGTGGAACGCGTTTGCGATGCCGTAAAGCGGTCGGCGGAAACCGGGCGCTGGGTAACAGTAGACGATTGACCGAAGCGCCTGCGGGGCGGCCCATTCCCCGCGGGCGCTTCCTTTGCGTTTTGCCGGGAACCGCCCGTTTGACATGCGGCCCAAGCCGTGTATCATACGATACCCGGCGATACCAGCTCGGTGAGCGGCCGGGCACCTACAAGCTGCACGACTATGTGACAGGCAGGGAAGAGATCGGCGCAGCGGCAGAGGATGTAGAGGAAGAGATGGACGAGCTTCTTGAAGAGATTTCAGGAATTGCAGATAAAGATGCCCTGACGGCCGCAGCATATTTCCATGCGAAGTTTGAGAATATCCACCCATTTGCGGATGGAAACGGCAGAACCGGCCGGCTGGCGATGAATTATTTTCTGGTTCAGCACAACCATCCGCCGATCATCATCCACGAGGAGGATCGCAGAGCCTATTATGAAGCGCTCGAGGCGTGGGATAGTGTGCAGGAGCTCGAGCCGCTCCGTGATTTCCTCCGTTGTGAGACGGAAAAAACATGGGAAAAACAGATTGCCAGGGCAGAGCGACGTAGGGAGAGAAAATGTCAAGATAGGGGAGAATAAACAATGAAGATGGAAGAAGTGAAAATTGAGAAGTTATCGGATTATGTCGATGTAGTCTGCGAGATGGAGACAAAGCAAGAGCGGAACGGAGCAGACAAAAATGAAATTTTGCTGTATAGAGGACAATCTGACAAGGCGTATAAACTAATTCCATCTTTAGGGAGAAGTCGGATGTTCGCATGTGATATTTCTATCTTTGACGAAGAGCGGAATTTGATTGAAATGGCAAAATATAGGCTGCCGGATGTATTTCGAAAGGATTTGGAACCCTTAGAACTACTTTCATTACTCCAACATCACGGTATTCCAACTCGTCTTTTGGATATTTCGGAGAACGCTTTTGTGGCACTGTATTTTGCCTGTGCAGATGAAAAGAATAAAAATAAAGATGGCGCTGTGTTTACATTCCAAGACAACGAGGTGGATGTAACTAACTATCCGATCATTCAGGCAATTGCAGATAGTTATCGTTTCCTGAATGCTTCATTCTCCGGACTTGATGATTTTTATAAGTGTATTCTAGCCCAGCCCTATTTCCTTGAACAGAAAGAGGCGCTAAGAAGCTCTTCACGAACAGATCAAGGTCGAGCGAACTGGATTGAGAGTTGCTGTAAAAAACCGCTTTTTGTTTATGCACCCGCAAGGCATTTGCGTCAGCAAATGCAGCGAGGAAGATATATTCTATTTCCCAATAAGATTTCTCAAGATGAGAAAACTGGTCGGCTATACTTCGAAAAAGTTATCGAGCCAATTTCTGAAGAGGATGAGTCAATTTATAGAAAGATAATTATTCCAACAAAACATAAAGATAGATTTATTCGTGAATTGCGTCAATTTGGCATCAGCAGAGAGAGTCTGTTTGCCGATAGTATTGATGTAGTGTGCAGTGAAATTGTTGCAGGCTGTCAGAGACGAATCAGTGGTCAATAAATGTTGAGGTGAGGAACCGGAACTCGGTTCCGGTTTGTTTCCGGCAGCTCGCGGGAACCGGAACCCGGTTCCGGTTCCCGCTGCATACAAACTTTTTCCTTTTATGGGAAAATCAGTGTTTCCATGTGTTTCTGTCTGCTAAAATCAAACTTCAGGGTTATCGCTGAGTTTGATTTCCGATATAATTCCAACATGATTAATTTTGGAAAGGCCCATAAAAAAGATACAAAAACTACACTTATAGTCGCTGTGGCTTTTTCTGATTAAGTAAGCATATCATATTACACATATGTTCTGCTATCTGCATTTTTCAATACTTAAGTAACTTACAGATTAAGTTAATGAAATTTAACTTGAAAATTCGATGAATTTGTGGTATTGTTTATAATATCAAAAAGTATATGGGAAGGGCTTGACAAACGTGCTGGACATGCAATACACTTTTGACAGACAGACAGACAGACAGACAGACAGACAGACAGACAGACAGACAGACAGA
>USBH01000035.1 GCA_900552925.1 uncultured Oscillospiraceae bacterium | reverse complement strand
GGCTCGGAGATGTGTATAAGAGACAGGACGTGCAGCGTGCCGTTCTGCACGAGCACCGTCGCGACCGGGCCGCGGCCCTTGTCGAGGCGCGCCTCGATGACCGTGCCCTTCGCGGCGCGGTCCGGGTTCGCCTTGAGCTCCATCATGTCGGCCGTCAGGATGATCATCTCGAGCAGGTCCTCGATGCCCATCTTCGTGTGCGCCGAAACCGGGATGCACGGCACGTCGCCGCCCCACTCCTCCGGCACGAGCTCGTACTCGGTGAGCTGCTGCTTGACGAGGTCGGGGTTCGCCGCCGGCTTATCCATCTTGTTGATCGCGACGATGATCGAGACGCCCGCCGCCTTCGCGTGGTTGATCGCCTCGACGGTCTGCGGCATGATGCCGTCGTCCGCCGCGACGACGAGCACCGCGATGTCCGTGACCTGCGCGCCGCGCGCACGCATCGTCGTAAACGCGGCGTGGCCCGGCGTGTCGAGGAACGTGATCTCCCGGTCGCCGACGCGGACGCGGTACGCGCCGATGTGCTGCGTGATGCCGCCGGCCTCGCCCGCCGTGACGTTCGCGTGGCGGATCACGTCGAGGATCGAGGTCTTGCCGTGGTCGACGTGGCCCATGACGACGACGACCGGCGCGCGCGGCACCAGGTTCGCGTCGTCGTCCTCGCTGTCGTCGATGATCCGCTCTTCGATCGTGACGACGACCTCCTTCTCGACCTTCGCGTGGAACTCGTCGGCGATCAGCACGGCCGTATCGAAATCGATCGTGTCGTTGATCGTCGCGAACACGCCGTTCATCATCAGCTTCTTGATGACCTCGGCGCTCGTCACCTTGAGGCGCAGGGCGAACTCGCCGACCGTGATCTCGTCCGGCACGGTGATTGTGATGTGCTTCGCCTTGCGCTCGGCCGCGATGCGGTTCAGGCGCTCGGCCTCCGTCTCGCGCTTCGCGCTGCGCGGCTTGCCGCGGCGCTGGCTGCGCTGGTTGATCTTCTGCTTCGCGGCGACGGTCTCGTTTTTCACCTTGTCGTACGCGAGGCGGTCGTACTTCTCGTTGTATTTGTCGATGTTGACGTTGACGGTTCTCGTGTCAACCACGCGGCGGGACGGCGCGCTCGTCGTTTCGCCGGCCGGCGCATTCTGCTGCGGGCGCTTGGGCTGGCTGCCGTTCGCGCTGTTCTTCGGCGCGTTCTGCTGCGCCGGGCGGCGGTCGCCCTTCTGGTTCTTGTTGCCGCGCGCGTCCTGCTGCGCGGGCTTCTTTTCGCCCGGCTTCGCCTGCTGCGGCTTCTTCTCCTGCTGCCGGCCGTTCGGCTTCGCGGCGGGCTTCTCCTCCTCGGCCGCGGGCGCCTCCTTCGGCTGGTTGCGCGTCGCAAAGTATGCGTCGAAATCCTTCACCGCATGGTCCTGCGTGAATTTGTCGAACACGATGTCGAGCTCGTTCTCCTCCAGCGCCGTCATGTGCTTCTTCGGCTCCTTGACGTACTTGGCGAGGATGTCGAGCACCTCCTTGTTCGGGACGTTCAGATCCTTCGCGACCTCATGCACTCTGTACTTTATCATCATAATACACATCACCTATCCTTTTCCGAAGCGTGCAAGGCGTGCGCACGCTCCTCGCTTACTGCCCCAAGCTCCTGCTTCAGCTTTTCCGCAAACCCGGCGTCGCACACGGCGAGCACGCCCGTCTTTTTGCCGATGGCCGCGGCAATATCTTCCATTGTAAACGCGGTTTCGAGAAGCGCCGCGCCGGCGCGGTCGGCCTCGAACCGCATGTTTTTCCTTGTCTTTTCCGAGAGGTCCTGCGTGACGAGCACAAGCGCGCACTCCCCGCGCCGCAGAGCGTCCGCGGCGGTCTCATACCCCCAGCGGAGCCTGCCTGCGCGGCGCGCAAGGCCGAGCACGGACAACGCCTTCACCACGGCGGCCGCCTCCCCTCAGTGCTTTTCCGCATCGGCGCAGAGCTCCGCGTACATCGCGTCGTAGACGTCGTCTCCGATGCGGCACGACAGCGCGCGCTCAAAGCGCCGGGCCTTCTGCGCCTTTTTCAGGCACTCGGGGTTGCGGCACACGTAGGCGCCGCGCCCCGGCTTTCTGCCGGTCAGATCCAGCGAGACCTCGCCGCCGGTCTCTACGCCATCCACCTCGCGGACGGGGGCGCGCACGACGCGGACCAGCTCCTTCTTCGGCTTCATTTCGCCGCAGCCCGCACACATGCGGAGCGGGATTTTCTTCGGCTTCACCTTCTGCATCACGTTCCTTTCTGCGCGGTGCGGCGCCCGGCTCAGGCTTCGTCTTCGCCGTAGAAGCCGCTTTCGGGCTTGATGTCGATCTTCCAGCCGGTCAGCTTCGCGGCGAGGCGGGCGTTCTGGCCCTTGTTGCCGATCGCGAGCGAGAGCTGGCTGTCCGGCACGGTGACCTTGCAGGTGTGCGAGCCGTCCGCCGCGGGCTCGACGGAGAGGACCGTGGCCGGCGCGAGTGCGGAGGCGATGAACTTCTCCGGCTCGTCGCTGTAATCGACGATGTCCATCTTCTCGCCGCCGAGCTCGTTGACGATGTCCGTGACGCGCGCGCCGCGGGTGCCGATGCAGGCGCCGACCGCGTCGACGTCCGGGTTGTGGCTGACGACCGCGATCTTCGTTCTGGAGCCGGCCTCGCGGGCGACGGCCTTGATCTCGACCGTGCCGTCGAAGATCTCGGGGACCTCCTTCTCGAACAGGCGGCGGATGAGGTCCGGGTGCGTGCGGGAGATGATGGCCTTCGGGCCCTTCTCCGTCTCCTTCACGTCCACGACGTAGACCTGCACATAGTCGCCCTCGCGGACGTTTTCGGTGCCGACCTGCTCGCTCTTCGGCAGGACCGCCTCGGCCTTGCCGATCTTGAGCGAAAGCGCGCCCGTCTTCGGGTCGACGCGCTCCACAAGCGCGCTGACCAGCTCCTGGTGGCGGCTTCTGAACTCCTGCATCATCTGGCCGCGCTCGCTGTCGCGGATGCCCTGGCGGATGATGTTGCGCGCCGTCTGCGCGGCGACGCGGCCGAACTGCTTCGTGTCGAGCCGGTGGCGCACAAAGCCGCCGACCTCGGCGCGCGGGTCGTACTGCGCGGCGATGTCGCGCGCGATCTCGCAGTTCGGGTCCTCGACCTCTTCGACGATCTGCTTTCTCAGGAAGACGTCGAACTGGCCCTTGTCGGGGTCCATGTCGATGACGACGTCCTCGTTGCCGTAGCTGTTCTTGCAGGCGGTGACGATCGCCTTCTTGATCTTGTCGATCATGAAGTCGATCGGGATGCCCTTTTCCGCTTCGAGCAGCCGGAGCGCCTCAAAAAGCTCCTTGCCGTCGTTGTTTTCCTTTTTCTGCACTGCCTTTCTAGCCATTTTCCGAAATCCCTGCCTTCTGATAATTCTTGCTGTTATGTGTCGTAATCCTCGATCAGGTGGACGGCCGCGCATTCCTTTTTTGTAAAGGTCACGGTCGTCTCCTCGTCGGTGATGATCTCAAAATCGCCGTTCTCCTGCACGTCGATCAGAATGCCCTCCAGCTCGCGCACGCCGTTTTCCAGCGGGCGGATCAGCTTCACGCGGACCGGCGCCTCCAGAAACGCCTCGAAGTGCTCGGGGCGCGTCAGTTTGCGGTTGATGCCGGGGGAGGAGACCTCCAGCGTGTATTCCTGCGGGATCGGGTCCTCGCGGTCGAGCACCGGGTTGACCGCGTGCGTCATGTCGACGCAGTCGTCGATCGAAACGCCGCCCGGCTTATCGATAAAAATGCGCAGATACCAGTCTGCGCCCTCCTTCGTAAACGTCACATCCCACAGCGTAAGGCCCAGCTCCGCCGCAAGCGGCTGGGCGAGCGCGCGCACGATCTCCGTCGTGCTGCCTCTTTTTTTCCTTTCTTCAGCCATATCGTGCATCCTTTCCCGCAGCCGGTTTCCGGCGCGCTGCGAAACGCGGTGCGCGGTCCTCCGAAAAGCGTGCGGCTGTTTTCGTACCGGGCCATCTGCCCGCAATACAAACAAAAGAGCGGGTCGCCCCACTCTTTCATCGTCCTACTATCTACCGTAATGCATTATACCACGGCTTCACCGATTTTGCAACCCTTTTTTAACGCCAAAAGGGCGCGGAAACCCGCGCCCTGCATGGAGTTTTTGCGTTATTCCTCTTCTTCCTCGAGCGCCTCGTGGGCCGCCACGATCGGCTTGGCCTCGAGAATGCTCTCGACGTCCGAGGTGCGGACAATGCCGGACGGCACGCCGTTCAGCGTCGCGATGCAGCGGCGCTCCTCATCCGGATCCTGATAGAAGCAGATCTCTTCGTCTCCGCCGTCAAAGTACGTGTAGCGGACGGTCAGGATCGGCTCGCCCTCGGGCTCGCGGATGTCCTCGTTGAGCACGGCGACCGCAAGGCAGAGCTGGTAGAGCGGCTGGTACGCGGTTTCGTAATCGATCTCCTCGCCGTCGAGCGTGACCTTCGTGATGTCGTAGTACGGGCTCGTCTCCGTGGAGCGCTCCTCGTCGAGCGTGCGCTCCACCTCGTAGACCTCCGTGCTGTCGGCCGACTCGAGCGTCAGGTACTGGATGCTCTTGATGTTCGGCAGGCGGATGTAGGCGTCGCGCATGTCGAACAGCGTCGCGTTCGACCAGGAGTCGACGCTCGCCGAATCGATCAGGTAGATCGTCCTGTCGTCGTCGGCCATCAGGCTGTAGACGCCGCTCGTCTCATCGCCGAGGCGCAGCGTGTGCTTCTCGTTGTTGAGCTCGTATTCCACGACGGCGCTCGGCTCGTCGAGGCCGTAGCGCGCGATCTCCTCGTCGGTCGCCTGCACGGCCGCGACGCCGTCGGCCGTCACGTTCTGCAGCTGCTCGATCAGGCTGTCCATGCGCGTGGAGTTCGCGCCGGCAAAGATCGGCTCGGTGATCTCATAGAGCAGCAGCTCGTCGTCGGACAGGCCGAGCTTGATCTCCTGCGGGTAGTTGGTGCCCGACAGGCGCAGGCTCTCCATCTCCGGCGCAAGCGTCGTCTCGTTGCCCTCGTCGTCCTCGGACGTAAGGTCCGGGATCGAAAGCACTTCGGTGTCGATAAACTCGTATTTCGTCATCGACAGGTTCGTGGAGAGCGGCGCGATGTACACCGTGTCGTTGTACAGGATGTACCAGCCGTACGTCTCGCCGGCCTCGCTGCCGACGACCACGGTCTCCGTGCTGCCGTCCGTGCCGGTGACCGTCGCCTTATAGGCGCCGTCGCCGTCCAGACCGTACTCGGCAAGGTTTTCCACCGTACCGAGCTCCTTCGTCGGCGTGATCGAGTAGAACGCCTGCGCGAGGCTCAGCGCGTCGGAGGTCAGAACCTCCTCGTCCTCCCAGCCCTCGATCGTGAAGGTGTCGTTCTCCTCGCTGTCCGCGCTGCTCTTCGTCGGAACCAGCGTGATCGTCTCGCCGCTTTCGGCGTTTTCAATCGCGACGCTTTCCACGTCCGCGATCTCCTTGTCGATGATCTTATCCATCGATTCGCTCGAGGTGGACGAGCTGGATTCCTCCGTCTCGACGGCGGAGGGGTTTGTCAGGATCAGCACCGCCGCCGCGGCGCCCAGCACGAGCAGCACGGCCAGCGAGATGATGATGTTTCTTGTGGTTTTCTTCATGGCAGGTCCTTTCTTCTCCGGATCGGCTTACAGGTGCCTTCTTCTCAGGAAGATCACGAGGCCGGCGGCCAGAACGACAACCGGCACAAGCACCGTGAAGATGATGAGGCCGACAAACTGCATGACCGCAGCGGAGGCCGCGATATCGCGCGTATTCGTCTGCGTCTGGTTGACCGAAAGGCCGATGCGCGTATCCGAGGTGCCCGTGAGCAGCTTGACGAAGTCCGTCATGAACGCCTGGTTGCCGAAGGTGGAGTTCGCGACGAACGTGGAGAGCAGGCTCTCCGAGCTGCCGTCCACCACGACGTTCGCGGTGATCTTGCCCTGGTTGTCCATATACTTCTGCGAAAGCGCGACGATCGTGTGCGTATCCGTCTCCGGGTTCTCCGCCGCGATGTCCTCCTCCATGCTCGCCACGTACGCCGTGTCGCTCGTCTCCACAACGGGGTACGTCACGATGTCGTTGTTCGCCGAGAACAGGCGCTCAACCGGGGCGGAGTTCGACATGATCAGGTTCGAGTAGGTGCCGTCGAGGATGTCCTCCGAGACGTTCGCGAACAGGTACGGCGAAGCGCTGCCCTCGCTGGTCGTCAGGACGTTCGTCGCGTCCGTCTCCATCAGCACGCCGCTCTGCGGCTGCAGGCCCCACTCGGCAAGGAACGTCGACAGGTTCGGCATCGACTCCCAGTTCTGCGTCGGGTACGATGTGAAGAACAGCGTGCGCGACGAAGCCATTTCCGCATCGCTGATGAACGCTTCGAGCTTGTTGATCTCCTCGGTCGTGTAGTCCGTCGTCGGCGTGCCGATGAAGACGACCGACGCGTCCTCCGGGATCTCCTCGGTGAGGATGTCGAAGGTGGTCACTTCAAAGTTGTTGTCCTCGAGCAGCGCGACGAACGAGGAGAGGTTGTCCTCCGCCGTAAGCATCTCGCTGTGGCCCGTCGCGATCGCCACGACCGGCACCGTGTCGAGGTTGACAAGGTACAGCGCGTTGGCGAGCGCGCCGTCTACCATGGAGTAGTAGGTGGTTTCACCCGTCTGGGAATTCTGCTGAATGCTGAACAGGTCGGTGACCGAAAGCACCTTGTTGCGCTTCTCGGAGCTGACCATGACCTTACCGGTCGTCAGGTTGTCGTCCGGATAGCTGCTGATGAACGTCGGGTTGAGGTCCGGGTCGATGAATTCCACGTGGATCTTGCTGTTCTGCTCCTGCAGACGGTCCGCAAGGTTCGCGACCTGGCTGTACTGGAGGCCGTAGTTCGTGTAGACCTGGTCGCCGCGCACAGCGTCCTCCGAGCCGATGATGTAGATCGTCGTATCTTCCTCAATGCTCTTCGCCACGTCGACCGCCTCGTCGCTCAGCGTGTTGAGGCCCTCGAGCGTGAGGTCGAAGTTCATCGACGGGAAACGGTCCGTCAGGGCCGAAACCAGAATGTTGATGACGATGATGATGGCGATGAACACCGCCGTAAAGACCACGGCCATGGAGCCGTGCTTGAATTTATCCTTGTGCACGGCGGACTTGACCGCCGAAAGATTGGGTTTCTTGCTCATTTCTACGCTCCTCCCTTAATTCCAGCGGCGGCTTTCCACCTTGCGGGCGGTCAGGAACACGAACACCGCAGACACGCTGATGAAATACACGCAGCTCGAAATGCTGAAAACACCCTGCGTGAAGATGTCGTAGCGCGCGGTGAACGAGATCCAGCTGATGATCGTACCGAGGATGTTGCCGGAAAGCGCCGAGGCGATCTGGTCGATGAACATCAGGAACACCGAGATCGCGAAGGTGCCGATGGCCGCGATGACCTGGCTGATGGTCAGGCTGGAGATGAACACGCCGATGGCGATCATCGCCGCGCCGTACAGCAGCGTGCCGATGAAGTTGCCGATCATGATGCCCCACGGGAACGCGGTGGCAAAGAGGCTGATCGCGAACGCGGGCAGCAGCGCCAGCGCGTTGGCGACGAAGTAGACGCCGAACGCCGCGAAGAACTTGCCGAGCACGATCGCCGTGACGCTGACCGGCGCCGTCAGAAGCGCCTGGTCCGTCTTATTCTTGCGCTCGTCGCTCATGCTGCGCATCGTGATGATCGGGATGATCATCATGCAGAACGTAAACATCGTGCCGAATACCTGGCTGATGTAGGAGCTGGAGCCGATCATCATGACCTGGTAGTAGAAAAAGCCGTACAGGGCGAGCAGCGCCGCGACGACGACGTAGCCGACAGGCGAGGCAAAATACGCCTTCAGCTCTCTTTTGAATATCGCTTTCATTTCTCCGCTTCCTCCTTGTTTTCCGTTTCCTCAAACTCCATATCGTCCTCGGTGATGAGCACATCGCTGTCCTCTTCCCGGCGGATATGGGAGGCGTCGCTGCTGGTGAGCTGGAGGAAGACCTCCTCGAGCGTGAGGTCCGTATTCTTCAGCGCGAGCATCGGCCAGCCCTTGCGGGTCAGAAGCGCAAAGAGGTTGCGGCGCAGGTCGTAGCCGGCCTTCGCCTCGATGGAGATTTCGAACACGCCCGGCTCCTTCTCGCCGAGGGAATAGACCTCCTCGATGTGCTCGAGGCCGCGGATCGCCTGCACAATGTCGTTTTCCGGGCCCTCGATGCGGGCGATCAGGCGGTGCTCCGCAGAGAGGTCGTGCGCGAGGGAGTCCGTCGCGCCGTCAGCCACGAGGCGGCCGTTGTTGATGACGATCACGCGCTCGCAGACCGCCTGCACCTCCGGCAGGATGTGGGAGGAAAGAATGATCGTGTGGCTCTTGCCGAGGCTCTTGATCAGGTTGCGGATCTCGATGATCTGCTTCGGGTCGAGGCCGACGGTCGGCTCGTCCAGAATCAGGACGGGCGGGTTGCCGAGCAGCGCCTGCGCGATGCCGACGCGCTGCTTGTAGCCCTTTGAAAGGTTGCCGACCAGGCGGTTGTAGACGTTGTCGATCTTCGTCAGGCGGCAGATCTCGCCGATGTGCTGCTGGCGGTCGAGCTTGACGCCCTTGAGCTCGTACATGAAGTTCAGGTACTCCTTGACCGTCATGTCGAGATAGAGCGGGGGCATCTCGGGCAGGTAGCCGATCAGCTTCTTGACCTCGTTCGGGTTCTCCAGCGTGCTTTTGCCCTGAACCGTTACCGAACCGCTCGTGGCGGAAAGATAGCCCGTGATGATATTCATGGTTGTCGATTTACCGGCGCCGTTCGGCCCGAGGAAACCGACGATGGTGCCCTCGTCAACCGTGAAGCTGACGTTGTCCAGCGCGGTATTCACACCATAGCGCTTGGTGAGGTTTTTGACCTCGATCATGATTGTTTACCATCCTTTCTCTGCGGGACGGAGATTCATTCCTGCGCGCCTTCGCCCGCGGAGCGATATCCTCCCCAACTGCGCCCTGGGGCGCAGATTATTGCTGAAACAACTTAAATATCATACCGCAATTTTCGCTGTTTTGCAATAGCCGTCCTGAATTTTTACACAGAAATTTGATCAAAATAGCCGACAAAAAGCGGTTCTGCCCTGCATTATACCGGCTCTCTGTGACGGCTATGTGAAAAGCTACCGGAAAATTGCAAATAAATTGTGAACATTCGCTCGTTTTTACCGCGGCGGCGCGGCGCAAAACGGCCCCCGCACCGCGGTTTTCCCACAGTGCGGGGGCCGGGGCTTCCGCCTTACTCGCCACGCAGCGCGCGGATCTCGGCCGGGATATCCGCCGCGCGGAACACGCTCGTGCCCGCCACGGCGACGTCCACGCCGGCCGCCCGGCACAGCGCCGCCGTCTCGCGGTTGACGCCGCCGTCCACCTCAATGACGAGGTCTGGCCGCTTTTCGCGCAGCGCGCGGACCTTTTCGAGCTGCTCGGGCATGAACCGCTGGCCGCCGAAGCCGGGCTCCACGGTCATCACGAGCGCCATGTACAGGCGGTCGAGGTACGGGAACAGCGCCTCCGCCGGCGTGCCGGGCTTCACGGAAAGCCCCGGCTTCATGCCGCAGCGCTCGATCTCCGCGATCGTCTCCGCGACGTCGTCCGCGCACTCCACGTGGAACGTGACGATGTCGGCGCCGGCCTGCGCAAATTTTTCAATGTAGCGCTTCGGGTGCAGGAGCATCAGGTGCACGTCGAAGGGCATATCCGTCAGCGGCCGCAGCGCGGCGACCACGTCCGGTCCAAAGCTGATATTCGGCACGAAGTTGCCGTCCATGATGTCGAGATGCAGCCAGTCCGCATCCCGCACCGCCCGCAGGCTTTCGCCCATCTGCGTATAATCGCTCGCGAGCATCGAAGGGGCTATTTTCATTTTTTATCACCATTTCCCTTATTTTGGGCGCTCAAAGCAGCGCCTGCACAAGAACCGTAAGCAGCGGGATCGTCACAACGGACAGCGCCGTCGAAACCGCCACGCTCTTCGAGGCGAGCTCGGCGTCGCTGCCGAACTGCACGGCAAAGAGCACGCAGTTTGCCGCAACCGGCGTCGCGGCCTGGATCACCGTGCTCATCAGCAGCGTTTCATCCGGCCGGAGCAGCCAGACGAGGGCCAGGTACAGCAGCGGCGCCACGACCAGACGCAGCACGGCCATCTTGTAGACGGCGAGGTCCGAAACGAACGCGCGGAGCTTCACCTGCGCGATGTACCCGCCGACGACGATCATCGCGAGCGGCGTATTGAGCGCGGAAATCAGCTCCACCGGTTCTACGAACAGAGCGGGCACCGGCACGTCCAGCAGGTACAGCGGCAGGCCGATCACAATGCCGATGACGCCCGGGTTCAGCAGCAGTGCCTTCAGCCGCACCTTGCCGCCGCCCATCATCACATAGCCGTACGTCCAGCAGAAGCTGTCTCTTATACACATCTCCGAGCCCACGA